>JAVRLI010000006.1:0-19679 GCA_031961525.1 Thermoplasmatota archaeon
ATTTCCGTTACTTTTTTTGTAAAATTTGTAGTAATGAGCACTATTTTAGAAAAATTTTTATAGTTTTATTCATTTATCTTATTTGAGGTGAAAAAATATGACGAATTCATTAAACATAATAATGTTTTCTGGAACAGCGGATAAATTTATACCCCTTGGAGTGCTGACACAGACTGCCGCAAACCTTGGTGTGCCTGTGAACATATTTGTGACGGGTTGGGCAACATTGGCATTTAAAAAGGATGGATACAAGAGTGTTACAAGATTCCCAAAGGAATTTGAGGATATGGCACCGGCACTTGTAAATGGGTTGAAGGACATGAAGGCTCCATCATGGTATGAAATGTTAAAGAGTGCAAAGGAGATAGGTGAAGTGAAGGTTTATGTATGTTCTCTAATGGCAGAGGCACTTAAAATAAAATCGAAGGATGAACTTGATCCAATTGTGGACGAAATACTTGGTGCTGCAGCATTCATGCAGAGATCAGCCGGAGGACAGGTAATCTTCATCTGAGGGTGAAAAAATGGCCGTTATAAACGTTGATAGCAGGGGATCTGCCTGTCCGGGGCCTATAACTGATCTGGTAAGGGCATATAAAAAAGCCCAGAATGGAGATATAATTGAATTACTGGCAACGGATAGCGGTATAAAGGCAGATGCAAAGGCATGGTGCGAGAGAACAGGGAATGAATTGCTAGAAATTAAAGAAGAAAATGGTGTTTATACCGTAAGAATAAAAATTGTTTCAAAGAAGTAGAACTTAACTGTCCCTTAAAACAGGTCTGAAATTTCTTCCTATTTTTATTTCATTTTTTTCAAGATCTTCCAGTATTGTATCCTCCCTGAAATAAACACCTTTTTTCAAAATTCTGCCTCTTGGTGAATGAATCTGTGATCCGCCCCAGAAAACAAGTGATCTCTGTGTGCCTGCCCAGTTGTTGTAAATGAAATAAACTGTATTCTCAATTGCCCTTGCTGGCATGAGGCTTTCAAAAAGTGCCCTTGATGTTATCGGTGATGCAGAAATATTTACTATGAATTCCGCACTATTCAATGCCATTTCCTTTGTTATTTCAGGGAAGAAAATATCGTAGCAGATCTCAATACCAATTTTTCCATGATCTGTTTGAAAAACGTATGTTTCCCTGCCTTCTTTAAAATATATCTTCTCTTCAAACGGACCAAAATTTGGTAATTTAATTTTTCTGTAAACATTTATGTTTCCATTGTCCGTAATGAGCATGGCTGAATCGTATAAAAATCCATTCTCCTTCTCCGGAAAACCAAATATGATATTTTTACCAGAATTCATTATTTTTTTTGAAATTTCCAGGAAAATATCATCATCCCTGCTGAAATTGAGCCTGTAAACATCATCCCTGATAAGATATCCCGTAAGGTATAGTTCAGGAAAAATGTAAAAATGCGCTCTATTTTTTTCAATAATATCCATCATTCTTTTTAAGTTTCCTTCAACACCAAGGTTCCTTTCAGGTTGATATAGAAGAAAATGAACCATATTTTTTAGAATTGCATTTCTTTATTTTATTTTTTTGTATAAATTTCATAGTTTCTGAATGAATAAAAGAAGTATGTAACGGAAATTATATATAGAATTGTGCAAAGAATAAAGGGCATTGAAAGTGAATAATTGTACATTATCCATGCACCGATGAATGTGCTTAGTGAATTTGGAAGTCTCCAGAAAATACTTCCTATGGATGAAACTATTGCCCTTTCCTCGGGATGAACAATACCAAGAATGAGAGCATTTTCGGCAGGATTTGACATGTTCATTAGGAATGATCTTATTATATAGATTATGGAAACAATAAAGAATGATGGTATAAATGGTATTATGAAAAGAAAAATTGTTGATGAAAGCTGTGTTAAAACGATTGTTTTTACAACTCCTATTTTCTTAGAAAGCACCGGGGTGGCAAGGGATGATAATGCTATGAAAAGACCCGTTATAGATAATAAAGGAGCTGAATATGCATCACTCAAATTGAACCTTAGGAGTATCCATGTGGGAAAAAGGGGAATAACAAGACCTGCACCGAAGGCAAGAATCCCGCTTGCTGTTACATATTTAATGAAAATTTTCATCGATTTTCTTGGTAAAAAATTGAATATTCTTGTTTCTTTTTTATCCTCAGATATTTTAAGTAAAAGAATTGGATCAAGCAAACTTACAATGGATAGTATTAAAAAAAGGTACCTGTGCAAACCGATAAAACTGTAACCTGTTGAATTTGAAATGTAGAGAAGAATAAGAGGAAAAATACCTCCAAAAAACATTGCAAGATTTGAAAGGAAAAATGAAAAACTGAATGCATTTGTTCTTTCAATTTCAGAAGTTTTATCAGCAAGCAAAACTCCTATTGTTGCCATTGAGGCCGCATCAACAAAACCTGCCACAATGCTTGCTGAAAAAAGTATTAGAACATCTGTTGTTAATCCAAAGGCAAGTATTATAAGGGATCCTATGAAACCCGATATAACTGCAATTTTTTTCTTACCATACCTGTTTGCAATTCCACCAATAAACAAGGAAAAAATGGTTCCAGAAACACCCATGATTGTAAAGAGCATGCCAACAACGGGAACTGGTACACCTTCAAGTGGAAGAAAGGAAGGTAAAATCATGCCTAATGGAGAATAGGCCAAACCAGCAAAAAAGCTACTGTATATTATTAGCTTAACATCATGAGGTAAAGAAAAATATTTGAAAAAAGGGTTTTGCATGAATTATCCTTTGATTATTTTTCCAAGCTTAGTACCAATTTCCCTTGCCTTTGCAAAATCGCTCTCTAATGGCTTCATTGGTGCCCTGAAGTATGGTTCAGGTACTTTCAATTTGAGATCCTTTAATCTATTTTCAATTAGCTTTGCCGCTTCACCGCTCCATGCATATGTACCGAAGGCGAATCCGACCTTATTTTTAAGATTCAATGTAGTAAGGCTTGCAAGTAGGATCCAGACAGGTTTAATCGCATCACCATTTATTGTGCTTGAACCAACTATCAAGGCATCGGAATCCTCAATAATATCCAGGATTTCATCATCTATATCCGTACCTGATAGATCGAATACCTCAACCATTACGCCCTCGGATTTAAGACCTTCAGCAATGCTGAATGCAAGTTTTCCTGTTGAACCGTAGGGTGATGCATAAAATATTACAGCTCTTTTATAATCTCTCTTCTTTGGCTCGGACCATTCCCTGTAAAGCTGAACATAATTCCATGGATCCTTTCTCAATATTGGTCCATGGCTTGGTGCAATTATCTCTATTTCCCTGTTCTCTATCTTTTTAATTGCTTGATAGGCATAATCCTTGAATGGCCTCATTATTGTCTTGAAATAATGTTTGAAGGCAAATGAAAAATCGAGTGTTTCATCATTGAATAATTTATCATCACAGTAATGGCAACCTAGGAAATCGCATGGAAACAGTATCTTGTCCTCCGGAATATAGGTGAACATTGTATCAGGCCAGTGCAGGAACGGAGCATGTATGAACTCAAGTGTCTTGTTGCCCAGTGAAATTCTATCACCATCGCCCACAAGCATGGGATTAACATCCCTCTGGAGGAGTTCTTTAACGAAAAGTGATGCATTTTTTGATGCAACAACCTTTGCGTTTACCCTTTCAAGCAACTTTGGCAGTGCTCCTGAATGGTCCGGTTCAGTATGATTCAAAATTACATAATTGATCTTTTCTATGGGAACAATCTCTTCTATCTTTCTTAAAAATTCATCTGTGAAATGTTCCTTAACAGTATCTATTAAAGCTATTTTTTCAGACCCAACAACAAGGTATGAATTGTAAGTTGTCCCTGTTTCCGATTTCATTATAACATCAAAAATTCTCAAACCGGGATCCTTTACACCAACCCAGTAAATTCCCTCCTTTATTTTCATATCAATCACCTTTTCCTGATAATATTTCATTAATTATTTTTAAATCTTGCGGATAGAGCTCCTCTCCCCCAGGCGTTTCAAGAATCAAAGGTATTTCCTGGAACCTTTTATCAAAAAGTATATTTTTCATCCCCTGCTTACCGATGTAACCATAACCAATCTGTGCATGCCTGTCAACCCTGCTACCTAAAGCTTTTTCCGAATCGTTTAAATGAACAACAACAAGGTTTTTAAAACCTATAGCGTTCCCAAACTCTTCCATTGTTTTTTCATAACCATTCTTGCTCCTGAGTTCATAACCTGCAGCAAAGATATGGCAGGTATCAATACATACCCTTACCTTATCTTTATCTGAAACATTTTCAATCATGTACTGAATCTGTTCAAATTTATAACCAAGGTTTGATCCCTGTCCTGCTGTTGTTTCAATTGTTATTTTTGCTTTTCCATTGAACCTGGATAATATTTCGTCCAGACCCTGTACAATCCTTTTTAATCCATAACCTTCACCCTTTCCCATGTGTGCACCTGGATGAAAGATTAAATATGGTATATCAAGCACATCGCACCTCTCAAGTTCATGAACCATTGAATCTATAGATTTTTTGAAATTTTCATCTGCCGGGGCTGCAAGATTAACAAGGTACGATGCATGCGCCACAGTGATCTTTATTCCAAACCTTTTCATGTTTTCTTTATATTCTTGCACATCATCCATATCAAGAGGTTTTGCTATCCACTGTCTTTGATTTTTTGTGAAAACCTGCATTGAATTCAAACCTATTTTATTTGCCCTTTCAGGTGCTTCCCTGAAACCACCTGAAATGGACATATGGCCGCCTATTATCATATTATCACCTGAATTCATCGTACATTTCTTTTATACTATAATCAATATTCAACTCTTCAAAAGGTATAAATTTTTTCTTCCTTGGGAGTTTTTCCTCGAATGTCTTTTCTTCTTTTTTATAAATCAATCCCAATGCCAGTCTATCCTCATTGCTCAAAATCTCAAATGCTTTCGCCTTCTCCGTATAATCATGATCCTTTAGCTGATACGAATGCTCCTTGTACCAGTCATATGTGTTAAGTTTGTTCCATGTTACGCATGGACTGAGAACATCAATCAATGCAAAACCCCTGTGTTTTATACCATCCTCAATGAGCTTTGAAAGACCAATTATATCTCCAACAAATCCCCTTGCCACATATGTTGCCCCAGCTGCAAGTGCGAGAAGTGGACCATTTATTGGTTTTTCAAACGAACCGTAGGGTGTAGTTATGGTAACAAATCCCTCATCACTTGTTGGCGATGCCTGACCCTTTGTTAAGCCATAAATCTGGTTGTTCATAACAATGTATGCAACATCCAGATTTCTTCTTGCTATATGTACAAGATGTTCAGTCCCTATTGCATATGCATCACCGTCTCCACCTGCAACGATCACCTCAAGATCCGGATTTGCAAGTTTTATACCTGTTGCGACTGCAGCTGCCCTTCCATGGATGGTATGAATACCATAGCTGTAAAAGTAACTGTTTATTTTGCTTGAACAACCTATTCCCGTAACAAGTACAGTTTTATTCGGATCAAGTTTAAGGTTTGCCGCAGCCCTTTTTAATGCATTTAGAACTCCGTAATCACCGCAACCAGGACACCATGTTGGTGTTTCCTTATCGTAAATTTTCAGATCTATCATTCAATATACCTCCATTATTCTTTCATAAATATGTTTTGGTTTGAAAGATCTTCCATCATACTTCCTTATTCCAATGTAATCCCTCTTACCAACATGAAGTTTTAAAAGATCCATTAACTGACCGGTATAGTTCTGTTCAACAACGAAAACCCTCTCAACATCATTCAGATGTTCCTTAACATCATCCAGGAATGGATGCAGTGTTCTTATTCTTATGAATTTTAGTTCCTTCCCATTAACCTTGAGTTTTTCCATTGCCTCAAGAATGGGTCCTATTGTGGATCCAAAACCAACCATGGCATCCTTTCCGCTACCATAAACAACACTGGGGAAAAGATCCTTTTTAACAATTTCCATCTTCTTCATTCTCTTTTCCATCATTCTATTCCTTATTTCTATTCTTTCAGTAATATGACCATACTCATCATGCTCATCGCCTGTCTCAAGATGAACACCATTGAGTACACCGGGAATCGTTCTGGGTGAAATATAGTCATCTGTTACCAGGTACCTTCTGAATTCCCTTTCATTGGATTCAACACTGAAAATTAATTTTCCTCTTTCAATTTTCAAAGAATCAAGATCAAATTCCCTTACAACCTGTTTGTTCCAGCTTATAAGTTCATCAGTCAATAAAATTACTGGTAACTGATACTTTTCAGCTATATTGAAGGCATGGAATGTGAAATAGAACGATTCTTCCACTGTGCCGGGTGCGATTACAACCCTGGGCTTTTCACCATGTCCTCCATAGATTGCATGGTTAACATCTGACTGTTCAGTCTTTGTTGGCATCCCTGTACTTGGCCCTGCTCTCTGTGCATCCAATAAAACAACAGGAACTTCAATCATACCTGCAAGACCCAATGCCTCAGTCTTTAAATCAAAACCAGGACCGGATGTTACAGCCATGGATCTTATACCTGCATATCCGGCACCTATCGCCATGTTTATTGCAGCTATTTCAGATTCTGCCTGTATTGCAACACCACCCCTTTCTGGTAAATGCTTTGCCATAAATTCAAGAACATCACTTGCTGGTGTGATTGGATAGGCAGCTATAAACTTAACACCTGCCGCAAGCGCACCGAGTGCTATTGCGTCATTGCCAAGGAGGAGAATTGTATCCATGTTTCTATCAATTTTTTCAATCAAATAATTTTCCATTTTCTGAAACTTCTTTCCTTCCTCATACCCAATATCGAAGGCTTTAATGTTCTCAGAAACAATCTTTTCCCCCTTTCTTTTGTATGAATCTGATATTGTTTCCTTCATTATGTTTAGATCAAGATCGAATAACCAGGAAATCAAACCCAGTGACATTGTGTTTTTTATCAATTCCATCCCAAGCTGTGTCCTTGAAATATTAGCCAATGGAATTTTTATTTCCCTTATATCCTTCCTTTTAATTTCAACATCAACCCTTGAATTATCGAATATTATCAATCCACCAGGTATTATTTCATCAAGGTGTAAGTCAACCGATTCTTTATCAAAGCATAACAATACATCAATGTAATCACCTATGCTGTAAACAACCTTCTCCGATCCCCTTATTGCATAGCTTGTATGACCTCCCCTGATCCTTGATGGAAAGTCCTTGTCAGTTGCAACATACAACCCTATTCTTCTGAAAAATTTTGATAACAGTTCACCTGTTGCCAGTGATCCATCACCGGCCGAACCTCCTATTCTAACAGTTAACTCATTTTTTCTCATTTTCTTCACCTTTACAATTTAACAAATGCATCCTTCGGTGCACCACATACAGGACAGGTCCAGTCATCAGGAAGATCCTTAAAGCTTGTTCCGGGTTTTATTCCCCTCTCTGGATCTCCCCGATCCGGATCGTAAATGTAACCGCAAACTGAGCACTGGTACTTTGCACTCACCCTATCACCTCTTTTAGATAGTTTAAAACCTCATCCACATGTTTCTTCACATCAACCTTCTTCCATACCTTTCTGACCTTCCTTTCAGGATCTATTATGAACGTTGTCCTTTTTGCCTTTCCAGCATTGTTGACACCAAACTTCTCAACAAGTTCCCTCTTCTCATCACTCAACAATGGAAATTTCAGTGATAATTTTTCAGTGAATTTTTTGTGTGATTCCTGGGAATCAACACTGACACCAATAACCTCAGCATTCAATTTCCTGAATTCATCCATTTTTTCATTGAAACTTTTAGCCTCGTATGTGCATCCGGATGTGAAATCCTTTGGGTAAAAGTAAAGGACTATCCACTTTCCCTTATTGTCAATGTAATCATCAATGAAATTTACGTTTGATCCCTCTTCAATCATAAAATCATCACCTCAGAATTCCTTATAAACAATTTCATCGTAAATTTCCTCTATTTTTGCCTTATGAGCTATTTCCTGCTGTGCCAGGAATTTAAATATTTCCTTGTTTGTTTCACTTACCTCTTCCATTTTTTTATAAAATTCATACTCACTCCTTTCCCTGGACATTGCAAGTTCAAGTATGTCCGCAATGTCCGCATTTTCATCCACTTCTGTCTTCTTTGGCAAATGATCGCTGAGTTTAAGATCCTTAGGGGGATGAACAACAAGCGTTTTACCCTGTTTTATACCTTCAAGCAGTTTTTTATGGTTCAATTCCTCTTCAGCGAGGAACTTCAAAGTTTCCTTAACGTTTGTGAACTTTACTATCTTTATGAGATCCATGTAGAATCTGTATGATTCCTCTTCCACCTTTATTGCCCTATCAAGAATCTCATTTACCGTTTCCATATAAATCACAAAAAAATAGAAAGATTTTATTCAATTTTCACTTCAACAGAATTCTCCCATACACCATGAACATTGCAGTAGGCAAGGGTGAAAATTGTTGCATTTTTATCCAGTTTCATTCTGAAGGTTACCCTTGAATCAGCAAATGTTGGCCCCATGTCAAATGTTGCCACGTGAACAGGGTTGTATGGTCTTCCTTCAATCTGGGCATAGACCTGGATCCACTTTATGTGATGTTCTACCAGATTTGGATGGGGCACATCCTTTCCAACCGTTACGGTCACTGTAAACCATTCGTTTGCCTTCACCTTTTCAGGCGCCTCTATGATGGGCACATGCTTCTCCTTCCCTTCCTTTTCAGCTGTATAAACAACATCTCCAAACCTTTTCATACTTTAAACCTCCATCTTTTCAAGCTCATCCTCATGATCAACCTCATCCTGAATAATTTCACTAATGATGTTGTATGTTACAACATCCTTTCCATGACATTTTTTCAGTATTCTACTATAGGCCTCAATTAAACATCTTTTGTATTCAAGAAGAGAAGAAACAAGGTTATTTTTATTTTTGAAATCAAGGGATGGTGGAAAACTGCAGTTTCCTATCCTTATCATCTCCGATGGATTGTATATTGTTTTTCCACCCAAAGCTCTGATCCTCTTTGACAAGATTTCACTGTGCTTAAGATCTTTGCTGAAAACATCAAGGAAAAATTCTTTCAGATGTTTATTTTCCACACCACCCATGTTCTGGGCCGCATACCAGAAGAGATAAAGTGAAAGCCACTCATCAGCATAGATTCTATTGAGATCGTTTATGAGATCTGTTATGTTTAATTCAACAATCCCCTTTCCCTTCTCTCCCATATTAATCCCTCAGAATTTTTTAAATGCAGATTTCGGTGCCCCGCAAACAGGACATTTTTCAGGTGCCTGACCGACAGCTGTGTAACCGCAAACTGTGCAAATGTAAATATCTCCTATATCAAGATCCTTCTTATTCTTCACACTCTCCTTTCCCTTTCTGTAAAGTTCGGCGTGAATCTTTTCTGCTTCCAGGGCATAATGTGTTGACAATTCAGCCCCCTTTTCTCCCTGGAACCTTGCCACCTCATTGAAAACAGGATACATTTCCTCAACCTCATAGGTTTCACCATCAATGGCAACCTGCAGATTATCCTCGGTATCCTTTACCATACCGAGATTTCTGTAATGGTTTGTTGCATGAACCTGTTCAGCATATGCAATGGCCCTGAAAAGCCTTGCAATGTTCTTGTAACCGGCCTTTTCAGCAACATCACCAAAAATTAAATATCTCATATGCGCCTGGCTCTCTCCTGCAAAAGCTTCACTCAAATTTTTTTCAGTCATCTTCCTCATATTACATCACTGATTAATTTAATCGTTTAACACTATATCAATTTTTTGTTTTAAATTTTTATAAAAATTTAATATTCAATTCCCTCCCTTGCCTCAATACCCTTCTGGTATGGATGTTTTATTTCCTTCATCTCTGTTACAAGATCTGCAGCTTTTATAATTTCATCTGGTGCATATCTGCCTGTAAGAACAAGTTCAACATGCTCAGGCTTTTTTTGAATCATATTTAAAATTTCTTTAACATCAATAAGATCAAAGTAAAGTGCTGTGATTATTTCATCAAGTATCACAACATCCCATTCACCTGAAAAAATAATTTTTTCACTCTCATCAATCGCTTTTTTTATTATTTCCACATACTCCTCAGGTGGATTACCTGGTTCGAAAACAACCACATCCTTCAATATTTCCTTTATTTTTGGATCATTTGTTATGAAGTAAGGTTTTCCCATATATACTTCCTTAATGTTTTCTATATTCTTTATTACATTGCTTTCTCCATAACCACTCGATTTCATAAAATGTATTATGTAAACCTTTAGACCCCTGCCAGCAGCCCTGATTGCAAGACCTATTGCCGCTGTTGTTTTACCCTTTCCATTACCCGTATAAACTTCAACAAGACCTTTTTTCAACATACAATCACTTCAGAATATTACTGGTTCTATGTATTCTCCCCAGACATCCTTTAAGGCCTGGATTATTTCACCCAGGGTGGCTCTGTTCCTTATTGCATCTATTATATATGGCATGAGATTTTTCTCATCAGCATTCAACCTCAACATCTTTAAAGAATATTCCAGTTTACCAGTATCCCTGTTTTCCTTATATTTCTTTAACCTTTCAAGATGCCTTGTTTCAAGTTCATCTGGTACCTTTAATATGGGAATTTCAAGTTTCTCTTCTATCCTGTATTTATTAACACCAACAAGTGTTCTTTTCATCTCCTCTATCTCTTTCTGGTATTTGTATGCAGATTCAGCTATTTCTCTCTGGAAGAAACCAGACCTTATACCCTTGATAACACCGCCCATGGCATCAATTTTATCAAAATATCTGTATACCTCCTCTTCAATTTTATCCGTCAACCATTCTACATAATAACTTCCACCAAGGGGATCAACAGTATTCGGAACACCGCTCTCTTCAGCTATTATCTGCTGTGTCCTTAAAGCGATCATGACAGCCTTTTCTGTTGGAAGTGCCCAGGCTTCATCCATACTGTTTGTGTGCAAACTCTGTGTTCCACCAAGTACTGCAGCCAATGCCTCAAGTGTTGTCCTTATAATATTATTTTCAGGTTGCTGGGCAGTTAGACTTACACCTGCAGTCTGTGTATGGAACCTTAACCATAGTGATCTTTCCTTCTTAGGATTGAACCTCCTTTTCATTTCCCTTGCCCATATCCTCCTTGCTGCCCTGAATTTACCAATCTCTTCAAAGAAATCAATGTGTGAATCAAAGAAGAAACTTAACCTTGGTGCAAAATCATCCACATCAAGACCCCTTTTTATTGCCTCTTCAACATATGTTAAGCCGTTTGCAAGTGTAAATGCAAGTTCCTGAACAGCTGTTGCACCTGCCTCCCTTATATGGTATCCGCTTATACTTATTGGATTCCATAAGGGTAATTCCTTTGATCCAAACTCAAAAGTATCTATAACAAGCTTTAATGAAGGTTCAGGTGGGAATATGAATGATTTCTGTGCCATATATTCCTTAAGAATATCGTTCTGTATTGTTCCCCTCAAATCGCACCATCTTGCACCCTGTGATTCACCTGTAAGAATATAAAATGCCCAGATAACAGCAGCGGGACCATTGATTGTCATTGATGTTGAAATGTCCTTCAGACTTATACCATCGAACATGAGCTGCATGTCCTCAAGAGTATTTATTGCAACACCTGCCTTACCGAACTCACCCTTTGTGAGGGGATTATCAGCATCAAGACCAAGAAGTGTGGGATAATCAAATGCAATGCTTAAACCGGTTTCACCATGCTGTATTAGATATTTCAACCTTTTATTTGTTTCAATTGCATCACCAAAACCCGAGAATTCCCTGAAAGTCCATAACCTTGACCTGTACATTGTTGGATGAATACCCCTAGTGTATGGATATTCTCCAGGAAAACCCAGTTTTTCAAAATAATCAAAATCATTCAGATCAACGGGTGAATAAAATGTCTTTAACTCTATACCAGATAATGTTTCAAATTTTACCCGCTCAGGCATCAATTCAATTGATTTTTTGTAAACCTTCTCTTCCCACTCATTCAATTTTTCTTTCAGCTTCTCCTCCTTTTCCATATTCCTCACCCATTTTGATCATGATTTTTTTAACAACATCATCTATTTTCTCACCTGAAAGTATTGATTCAACATATTTGTCCAAATTACCACCATTCAACAAGTTTTCAATCATACCCAGTATATGTTGTTTTATTGTATATTTTAATCTTTCTCTTTTTTTAACTTCAATCTCATTCCTTTCTTTCAAAAATTTCCAGTGTTCAACTATTGCATCATGTATCTCCTTTGTTCCTAAATTCTTTATTGCAACCGCCTTTAATACCTTTGGTACCCACCCATCCGCCCTTTCCTTCATTATTAAAAGCATTTCCTTCATTTTTTCATCTGCAGGACCTGTATCAGCTTTGTTTATAACAAAAATATCTCCTATTTCAAGCTGTCCTGCCTTTATCACCTGTACCTCATCACCCAGAGCCGGGACAAGAAGCACAAGAATTGTATGTGCAAGGCTATATATGTCAACTTCATCCTGTCCTGATCCCACTGTTTCAACAAAAATTACATCGTAACCTGCAGCATCAAGAAGATTTACCATTTCTGGTGTAAAATAACTTACGCCACCTATCTTTCCTCTTGATGAAACACTCCTTATGTATATGTTTTCATATTTGTTCAGTTCATGCATCCTTATTCTATCACCAAGAATTGATCCACCTGAAAATGGGCTGCTTGGATCTACAGCTATTATTCCAACATATTTACCCTCTTCGGCAAATATTTTTGCAAGCTTTGATATCAATGTTGATTTTCCGCTCCCTGGAATACCTGTCACCCCAATAACCATTGCATTTCCCGTTTTCATCAGAATTTCCGATGGAACCATTTCATTATTTTCAATTTCACTTAAAGCACGTGCAATTTCCCTTTTATCCTTTTTTATTATTGCATCAATGTTCATAGAGTTCTCCTTATATTTTTCCTTATGAATTCCGATATTTCCGAAATACTTGTACCGGGATTAAAGATTGCATCAACACCCCATTCAATTAGCTTTTGCTTATCCTCCTCGGGTATAATCCCACCGCCAATGAGAAGAACATCTTTTAAATTATTTTCCTTCATCAATTCAAGTACCCTCCTGAAATGGTACATATGTGCACCGGAAAGAATGCTTAAACCAATAACGTCCACATCCTCTTCAATTGCGGTTCTTACTATATCCTCTGCCGTCTGGTGTATGCCTGTATAAATTACTTCAAAACCCTCATCCATAAGGGATCTTGCAAGGACCTTCGCACCCCTGTCATGACCATCAAGTCCAGGTTTTGCAATAAGTATCCTTATTTTTCTCAACCCAATCACCTCAATATTTCCCTTGATATAACTATCTTCTGTATTTCGGATGTACCTTCATAAATTTCTGTTATCTTTGCATCCCTGTAGAACCTTTCGACATCAAAATCCTCAATGAAACCGTAACCACCGTGAACCTGTACTGCAAACCTTGATGCTTCCATGGCAACCTTGCTTGCAAAATATTTTGCCATACTTGCCTCCTTTATTATCGGAAGCTTTTTATCCGCTCTTTCTGCAGCATCATAAACAAGTAACCTTGCCGCCTCAACCTTTGTTGCAATATCTGCAAGATCAAACTGTAAACCCTGAAATTCAGCAAGTTTCTTACCAAATGCTTCCCTCTGTTTCATATATTCAACACTTTTGTCAAGAGAAGCCTGAGCGATACCGAGAGCCTGTGCTCCTATACCGATCCTTCCCATGTTCAATGTGTTCATGGCAATGTAGAATCCCTTTCCTATTTCACCAAGTATCTGCCTTTCATGAACATGTACATTTTCAAAAACAAGTTCTGCTGTACTTGATCCTCTCACACCTAACTTTTTGTAATCCTCTCCAATTTTGAATCCATCATAATTTCTTTCAACAATAAAAGCTGTTATACCCTCATGTCTCTTTTTCTCATAGGATGTTCTTGCAAAAACAATAAAAACATTTGCGTGGTTTGCATTGGTAATGAAAAATTTACTTCCATTAAGTATATATTCATCACCAACCTTTTCAGCCTTTAGCTGGACGTTTGCAGCATCCGATCCAGCCTGTGGTTCTGTTAAGGCATATGCCCCGATCCATTCGCCCGAACATAACTTGGGTAGATATTTTTTCTTCAATTCCTCGGTACCGTATGTGAATATGGGGTACTCAACAAGTCCATTCTGAACATCCATGGCTACGGAAACAGACGGCGATACCCTTGCAAGTTCCTCAAGAATTATAACGTAACTCAATGTATCGAAACCACTACCTCCATATTCAGGTGGAATAATAACACCCGTAAAACCGGCCTTACCCATTTCAAGGTAAAGTTCTCTGGGTATTGTTTCCCTCTCTATAATTTTGTTTATTGGTTCTATGTGCTTCTTTGCAAATTCCCTTGCAACATTCCTGATTAAATTATAATCCTCTTTCAAAATCAATGAAAATCACCCTTTTTATTTTTTAGTACTAAGAAAATTGGGAATATTAAACTTTCTTTTCAACCTTTATATGAAACATTGGAAAATTTTTAAAAAGAAAGATTTAAATAACAATTAAATAATATATGACATTTGTATGACAGATTTAAATTCCGTTATAAAAAAATTCGAGAACTATTTGCTTGCACAAAAAAAGAGCAGGAACACTGTCAGGGAATATAAATCGCTTGTTAAAAATTTTCTTGAGTTTGAAAAAAAGGATCCAACTAATATTTCCATTGAAGATATTGAAAATTACAGGGAATATCTTGTTATAGAAAAACATGCAAGCAAACAGACCATTTATTTAACAATGAAAGCATTACAGTCATTCTTTAAATTTTTAAACAGAAACGATCTTTCAAAAATACCTGCACCAAAAAGATCGAAAAAATTACCCGTATATCTGAATTCACTTGAAATGAACAGATTGATTGAGGCATCATCAAAAAATAAAAGGGATCATGCAATAATAGTTCTTCTTGCCTATTCGGGAATGCGTGTAAGCGAACTCTGTTCTTTGGATGTTGAGGATATAGATTTCATTGAAGGTATAGTAAGGATAAGATCAGGAAAGGGTGATAAGGACAGGATTGTTGTTGTTGATAGAAGAGCCATTGAAACATTGAAGGATTATTTGCATGATGAAAAAAGGTACAACGGTCCCCTCTTCCTCACCCAGAAAAATTCCAGGATAACACCGGTCCATGTTGAAAGGTTGATAAGGAAATATTCAAAACTTGCAGGAATAAGTAAGCATGTTACACCTCATGTTATCAGGCACACCTTTGCAACAACTCTCCTGAAGAATGGTGCTGACATCAGGTTCATTCAACAACTGTTGGGCCATTCCAGTATTTCAACAACAGAAATATATACCCACGTGGATGAAAATATGCTGAGAGAAATTTATGAAAAAACAAAACCTCACTATTGAAAAGAAATATATACAATAACATTATTCAAGTTTTGCGATGGAACCTGATAATGAAGAAGAAAAGGTCGGGCGAGTTCCTGTTCCGAACAGGAATAACGGTGAAATGTACGGTATAGTGGATAAAATGTTGGGTGCAGCAAGAATGGTTGTTATGTGCGAGGATGGTAAATCCAGACAGGCAAGGGTTCCTGGTAGAATTAAGAAGAGGGTATGGATAAAGGAGGGGGATCTTGTTATTGTAAAACCATGGAGCTTCCAGGACGAAAAGGCTGATATTGTTTACAGGTATTCACCAACACAGGCATCCTATCTCAGCAGGAACAAAATGCTACCCGAAATAATTGATATTTTTGGTAAAGTATGAAGGAAGATTACTTTGATGATGTTTTTGATTTCGTTTCTGAAAGGATTAAGTTTGAAAGAATTGAAAAGGACTATGATCTTAGAAAGGTAGAAAGCGATGTTTTTGACAGAAGAACAATGCTCGTCCTTTATGATTTAATGAAACATGGCGTTTTTGATATAATTGAATTCCCTCTTAAGATTGGTAAGGAGGCAAACGTTTTCAGGGCAAAGAAGGGCAAAAGGTTCAGGGCTGTAAAAATATATAGAACATCAACAATGAATTTCAATGCAATAATTGAATACATTTCAGGCGATCCAAGGTTTGAACATTTCAAAAGATCAAAAAGGGCATTGATATCCATATGGGCACAGAAGGAGTACAGAAACCTTTCCGATTGTTATGAAAATGGTGTTCTTGTTCCAAAACCTTACGCTTTTCAGGAAAATGTTATAGTTATGGAATACCTTGGAAACAGGTACGGTCCTTCACCCATGTTAAAGGATGCAAAAATTAAAAATATGGAAAAAATTTTTAATGATGTTAAAAATAACATCGAGAAAATGGTAAACATGGCAAAACTTGTTCATGGCGATCTTAGCGAATACAACATTGTTTATCATAAAGAAAGAGCATATTTTATAGATGTTTCCCAGGCCCTTCCGGTGAAACATCCAAAGGCGAGAGAATTGTTGGAAAGGGATATAAGGAACATGGTGAAATTTTTTACGAGAAAGGGTTTGGATGTAAATTTTAATGATTTTAAAGTTGATTGGGGGTTATTGAGATGAAAGTGGAGGTAATACCAAGAAGCAGGATCGGTGTTTTGATCGGCAGGGACGGGGAAATAAAGGAGTCCATAGAAAAAACATTTAACGTAAAACTAACAATAGATTCAAAGAGCGGAGAGGTATACATAGATGATGAAAATTCCGACAAGTTTCTTTCAATGAAGGCAGGGGATGTTGTTAAGGCGATTGGCAGGGGGTTCTCACCGAAAAGGGCAATGAGATTATCTGAAGAGGATGTAATGATGGAAATAATAGACCTTAAGGAATACTATGGTAAAAAGGAGAACAGAATAAGGATAGCAAGGGGAAGGGTTATAGGAACTGGAGGAAAGGCAAGGAAAACAATAGAGGATTTCACAGGTGCATACATATCCGTTTTTGGTAACACTGTTACAATAATTGGAAAGTATGAGGAACTTGAGGTCGCGAGAAAATCCATTGAAATGCTTTTACAGGGAAGTAAACATTCCACAGTATACAGATTTCTGGCTGAGAAAAGAAGGGAAATGAAATATTCCAGCCTGGATTCATACTAAATCTTTCTTTTTGAATAACCGAAATGTATGGCACTCCCTATCATATGCGCAAGCCTCAATGGCTCAGGCATGTTTCCCCTGATTGTTGTATTTTCAAATAAATTCAAAACATCTTTGTATGAAGTTCCTATGAACTGAACAAAAATTTTCGATTTTCCTTTTTTTATTATACCCCCTGGAATATTTTTCAAAAGATCCAGCCTTGTTTCCCAGTCATCAAAATGTTTCTTAAGTGCATTCTCAATCGCAATAAAATCGGGTTCTTTCCTGGCGAATGTAACAACAGGTATTTTTGTTTCATTATAAATTTTTCTAATATTCGGTACATTAAAACCTGCAAAGGTCAATCCATGAAGAAAAATTACCCTTACCTGTTGTGAAAATTTTCCTTCAAGCATTTTTATAATTGCCTCAGTTGAATCCATACCATCAACAGTAATTTTTTTAATCAATATACCCTCAGGATATGTTGCTCTGAAAACAGTACCTATAAGATATGTTTCCCTATCCTTTCTTGAAAATGGAGAATCATCAACACCAAGAATTCTTACAAATTTTTTCATAATTTTAAAATAATTTGTAATAAAAAAAATTTTTCAAAAATTTAGAGGAATTCTGGTAAATCCTCTTCCCTTCTTTTCTTTTTTTCAATCTTTCTTTCCTTCTCAATCTTTTTTATCAATGATGGTTTGGCCTTTGGTATTTCAACATATTCCTCCTTCAGCTTTGGTTCAAAGATTTTGAATTTTTTCCTGAACGGATTTTCTTCATTCTTTGGGATGAGACCACCTATGTATCCAAAGGCAATCATCAATGCAAAGGAGGGTAGGGCATATTTCATGAAATAGAAAATATTATTGAGAAGATGCGATAGAACGTTCATTGTGTTAAATACGTAAATAACCAGTCCAGTTAAATCCCATGATGCACTTAAATTTGTTGGAGGTATATTGATATAACCGAATGTGAAAAGATACGAAAGAATGTAAAGGGAAATTGCAGGTATTGAACTCAATATTGCACCAAGTTTCGGATTTTCACTTCTTCTACCAACAACATAACCTGCAACAATGGGTCCAAATGCGGGGATCCACCAGAGAAGCGATAGTAGAACATATCCGATGATAACATTGATCACCATTTTCCTCGCATCCATTTTTCTTCACCTTGTATGACAAATATCATACAAATATTTAAATTTTGTCTGCTATTTAACCATGTAAAAATATTTTAATGAAAAATCATTCAACCTTTCAATGGATCTTATATTGTTTTCCCTTGATGATGAAGCATCACAGAACATATTCAAAAATTTATCAGAAATGGTAGATCTTGAGAAAGAAGGTTATTTCAGAAAAATCCCCTACTATGTTTCAGAAAAATTTTATCTTGTTACAATAGAAAAGGATAAGGTTCATGCTGAAAGAATTGATTCTGAAATTGAGAATGAACTGAATATAAAATTTGATAACATAATTGTTGCATCAAAGCACAGGAGCGAAAGCGGAATGAAAAGTCTTACCGTTCATCCAATTGGAAATTTCGGTAGTGCTGATCTTGGCGGTGAGGAAAGAAAGGTTGTTGATGTGGACGCAAATTACATGACAGGTGCACTTATCACACTTATGCAATTGAACAATTTAAATGATTATTCCGTTTCCTTTGAGGTAACACACCATGGTCCATACCTTGAGAAAAAAACATTTTTTATTGAAATTGGGAGTAACAGGGAAGAATGGGAAGATGTTAATGCAGGAAAGATAATAGCTGAAACAATTTTAAAAACAAAAAAATTGAACGATCCTGTTGCCATTGGAATAGGTGGGGGACATTATGCCCCAAGGTTTACAAAAATAGCAAAGGAAAAAAAGGTGGCATTCGGGCATATGATACCAAAGTATAAGGCAAATCTGATTGATCTTGATCTAATGCTTCAGATAGAGGAAAAATCACATGCAAATATGGTAATAATGGAAAAGAAGGATCTTAATTCAAAGGATAGAAAAAAAATTGAAGAAATTTTACCATCAACTCATCTTGAGCTTGTGGATCCGGATTCACTTTCAGACAGATGATTCCTCACAATTTCCGCAATGTCCATGACTTTAACATTCTCTTCCATTCCAAGTGTTCTTGAAGCATCCTCAAGCATGCCAAGGCAGAATGGACAGGCAACAGCCACATTATTACTCTTTCCAACCGCTTCCTTCAACCTTATCTGGTTGATTGGCTCCTTCTCCTGCACCTTATACCAGTAGTTTGCTCCGCCACCACCGCAGCAAAAGCTCTTCGATTTACTCCTTTCCATTTCAACAATATCCACAGCTTTGTTAAGTATAAACCTAGGCGTATCGAATTCACCATTTATCCTCCCAAGATAGCAGGGATCATGGAATGTGAATTTAATATCCCCCTTCTTTATATTCAATCTATTTTTCTCAATCAAATCCCAGATTACCTGTGTGTGATGGTATACCTCAAGACCATCGTAAAACTTTTTGTATTCATTTTTGAATGTATT
>JAVRLI010000007.1:0-18291 GCA_031961525.1 Thermoplasmatota archaeon
ATGTTTCAAACCTTTCACCGGGAGGTACATTTGAAAAATATGTTAATATTACAGCCATGAATATTGGAAACAACAATATAACAATTGTTGCAAATTACAATTCCATACCCCAGGTTGTTCAGGGACCAAGGGTTGTGCATTTAACATACACAACTGTTCCGCCTGCCATTAAAATAATCATGTATTCAACATACTATTCATTCTATTCAGGTGATAATACAACACTAACATTCTTTGTTATAAATGTTAATGCAACAGAACAGCAGGGAAGGAATGTTTACATAAACAACATAACTTTATCTGTGACTGTTGCAGGTAAAACCTACATTGTTCCAATTGGACAGAACAACATGGGTAGTGTTAATGTTAAAATAACAAATCCTGGCATATACCAGGTTTATGTTTCATACGAGCTTTTTGGTAATGTGTATGAAATAACAGAGCCATCGGAACTTATAGTTAATGCAAAGCCATTCTCTTTACCAATATGGTTGATAGCCATTATTGTTGTTGTTGCTTTAATAGCAGGATTCTTCGGTTATTCTTTACTCAAATATAAAAAGCAATCTAAACATCTCATGGTCTGTGGAAACTGCGGAAGTTTAATACCAGAGGATGCTGAAAAATGCCCGGTCTGCGGTGTTGTTTTTGAAAAGGAGAATGTAAAATGCGGAAACTGTGGATCCTGGATAAAGAAGGATGCAAAGTACTGCCCGGTATGCGGTACGGTTTACCTTGATAAGGATGATCCAGAATATTCAAAATATGTTTCTTTGAGGAATGAGTATTTGCTTGATATTCAGAAATACAAAGAGGAGGCTGAAAGGGATCTTGGCCATAAGTTCACCGACCAGGAATTTTATTCATGGTGGGCAAACAAACCTGAATTCCTGACATTCGAAAAATGGTTAGAAAAGAAAGAGGAGGAGAAAAAGCCAACGGTTGAATGCCCTGTATGCCACACACTTAATCCAAAGGGTGCAAAGTTCTGCAAGGTATGCGGATCACCATTACCCCAGGAAGAGGATAAAGAATAATTTTACTATTTTTTCAAAACATCCTGTATTTTTTCTATGAACCTATCTGAATCCTTGAAATATTCTGCAATTATCCTTGAAACTTCCCTGTAATTTGTCACACCTATTTTTTCCATGTATTCAAGTACCATTTCCCTCCTTTTCACCTCAATCTCCATTCTCCTTGGAGACCAGTTCTTTATTGTGCTTATTTTTTCATAAACGTAGCTGTGACCGGAAAAATTGAATGTATCATCACTTGGATTCCATGTGTAAGCATTGTTTGTTACAAGTTCACCGCTTTCAGGATCTATTGCGACAATTTCTGTTAAACTTTTCACCCTCCTTGTCATTTTTGTACCTACCTTCACCTGTCCCTGCAGAAGAACAAGATCCAGTGATGTAAGCAGGGCCCTGGGAAGATTTATGGGTTCGTTTTCAAGTCTGTGAACGAGTGATTTCACATCATCGGCATGGAAAGTTGTGTAGCATGTTTTTCCTGTTGCCATTGCCTGGAAAACAGTATATGCTTCCCTGCCCCTCACCTCTCCCACAATAATATAATGTGGTCTCTGTCTTAGAGCTGCTGTAAGAAGATCAAACATGTCAATTTCACCAGCCCTTTTTCCCGTTACAGGGTTGTATTCACCATAACCCTCCCTGACAAGGCTTGGTATCCAGTTTTCGTGCGGCAGGTTCAATTCCCTTGTATCCTCAATGCTTACTATTTTGGCATTTGGAGGAATAAAGAGAAGTGTGGCGTTCAATGTTGTTGTTTTCCCTGATGCTGTTCCGCCTGCAATTATCATACTTATACCGTTCTCAACAGCAAGCCATAAATATGCTGCCATTTCCCTTGACATAGTTTTGAATTTTATCAGATCAATTGGAGTGAACGGGTTTGGTTTGAATCTCCTTACGGTAAAAGAGGAGCCCCTTTTTGTTACATACTTTCCAAGTGTTGCCTGCAACCTGGATCCATCAGGCATTGTCGCATCAACCATTGGTGTTGCAATTGAAATATGTTTTCCCGATTTCTGGACGATCCATATAACAAACTTATCAAGTTCATCCTCACTTTCAAATTTAAGGTTGGACCTGACGCTCTCATATTTTCTATGATATATGTAAAGTGGTATGTTTACACCATCGCATGATATATCTTCCACCTCAGGATCGAGCATTGGTACCTGTATTGGCCCATAACCTTCAAAATCCCTTTTAATATAATATATAAACTTTGCATATGTTTCATCAGAAATTGAAACATTCTCCTTCTCTATCGCATCGTTGAGCAATTTTATTAAATATTCTTCCCTTTCCTTCCTTGTTGGAAGATTCTGAAATTCAACAAGATCCACCATATCGTCCTTCAATTTTTTGTAAAGTTTTTCCTCTGTTATATTCAATGGTGGTTCTATAACTTCGTAATAATACTCATTCCTTGAGGTGCTGAAAAGTATCCTTACATAGGAATATGGACTTTCTATACTCTGTAAATCAATTTGTTTTAGATCCTCATCAGTTATTTCAGGTATTGGTGTTTCATACTTTATTTTTTCACTTTTCCCACCAGGTACTTTTACCTTGAAACTTTTGCCTTCAAGATCCTCTTTAACGAAAGGTTTTACGATTTTAAGATATAAAGGTTCCCTATGCTTTTCCATCATATTTCTCTCACCTATATTATACCAAGTGCCCTTAAAAATATGTAACCTGAAAGCATTAATAAAGCACCGAGTGAGAATCCACCCTCATATTTTCCCTGCGATAGAACGCCTGCAAGTATTCCATCGCCCAAAGCGTTTATGAGCGTTGCAACAACAAACAGGAATTTTACCTGAGGTATAAGCTGGTAATTTATCATTATTGCACCCGCTGTACCTGTGCTTATGTGTGAAACAGCCTGTCCTGCCTGGTACATTTCGGGGAAGAAGGATGCACTGAGTATTAAAATTGTTGCAAGAAAAACACCGAAGGCTATGAGCATGACAAAGACATATGTTTGCATTTCAATGTTTCTTTCCCTTTCAACCATCTGGGATTCAAGGGCTGCATGTGAAACCATGTTAAGAACATCAGCAACATTTCCACCAGCTTCATTTGCCTTTATGATTATTGTTACCATTCTTTCAACAAGTGGTGATTTTACCCTTTCCTTAAAGCTTTCAAGTGCATCATTCACAGGAACATTCATTTTTATCTGTGCGGCCATCTTCTTAATTTCATCCGTTAGGGCACCATACTTTCCCGTTGATGCAACAATTATACTTTCAGAAAGAGTCATACCGAATCTTCCAGCCTCGGCAACATCTCTAAGAAAGTCGGGCAGTCTTTCCTCTATCTTCTTTATCCTCCTTCTCTCATGGTTATAATAAATGCCATAAGGTAAAAACAGGGATGTTATGGCCGCAACAATATAATCCATGGGATCCAGGAATGGTACTATTGATTTACCTTCAATTGAAAAAATACCAAGGAGAAGGAATATTATGGTGATTAAAATTGATATGATTATAACGTAAATTTTTTTCATGTTACCACCTCACTTGTTGATTTTATTATCCATGCGAAAACACCTATTAAAACAGGGAGCATCATGAAAACAACAAAGTAGAGTAAAAGAACGGAAAGTGATGAATTGGGTGTGATAATTGCCATGATCCCAACAATTATTATAAGAAATAGAGGAAATGCAACACCAACGGTAACAAAGCTTTCAGCAAAAATGGATAATGTTTCCATGGTTCTTTTCATCTGAAGTCTTAATTCATTTTCAAATTCTTCACCCTTTGCAATGAAGTATGGTTTAAGCCTACCACCAGATGTTGATGTTGTAACAACACCCTGGAGGAAATCGCTCCACTTTGAACTTGGTGATCTTTTTGCCGCATCCTTTAGTGCTGTTAGAATATCCTTGCCAAGCAATTCAGTATCCCTTGTTATCCATTCTGCCTCCTTAGCCACCTCTCCATACTCCGGTCTTTTTGCAAGTTCCTTGAATATCACATCCACATTCACATCTGCCGATGCCAGTGCTGCTATAAAATTCATTGTCTGGGGTAATTTTCCATCAATCTTTCTTCCCCTTGTTTTCGCTACAGATGATGGATTGTTGATCAAAAGAATGTATGTCATTGATGGTGCAAGTATCAATCCTATTATTGAGAAGAATGTAACCAAAAAGTTTCCAAGGAAAAGTGAAAGGATCAAAAGTAAAATGAAAGGTATGGATGAAAGAACTGTTGTTAAATAAACATATGAAACATATTCAACGGGTCTTATAAGGATGTGCGCTTTTAGAAGATCATCCTCAAGTTTCGCAAGATTTCTGTTTTTTTCAGCATATTTTTTAAATAACCTGTAGGCAAGCCTTTTGTAAGGTGAAAGTGATATGTATGATGGAAGAAAACCCTTTGGTAGTTTTATTTTGTATATTTCCCCTTCTTTTGGAATTTGAACCTGTCTTTTAAAGATGTTAATGTTCATTTTCATCACCCATTTCCTTCATTATTTTTTCTGCCGTGCCTTTGGGATCCTTATAATAATCTGTTATTACCTTCCATATTTCCCTGAAATCCGTTATATCCTTTTTAACGAGATATTTGATAACTGTGATCCTTCTCTCAAACTCCTCATCCATTTCTTCATGTGTCCAGTTCTTTATGTTCATAAGCTTATCGAAAAGATAGCTATGGCCCCTGAAAACATGCGCATCCCTTTTAGGATCCCATTCAAATACTGTATTTGTTATTAATTCATTTGTTTCAGGTTCATATCCAACTATTTCAACAACCTCCTTTATTCTTCTAACATATTCGTTCCTTACCTTTACCTGTGTTTGGACTATAACATTGTTCAGTGCTGTCATAAGTATCCTGGATACGCTTATTGGAGGATTTTCAAGCCTGTTCACCATGGCCTTGACAGATTCAGAGTGCATGGTTGAATAGGTTGTGTGACCTGTTGCCATGGCCTGGAACATGGTGTATGTTTCCCTTCCCCTTACCTCTCCAACAATTATATATCTAGGTCTCTGTCTCAATGCGGCCCTGACAAGATCGTACATGTCAATTTCTCCTGCAGCCTTACCTGTAACTGATTTCTCTCCAATACCGCTTCTTGTTGTACCGGGTATCCAGTTCTGGTGTGGTAAATTTATTTCCCTTGTGTCCTCTATTGAAATGATCTTTGCAGCCGGAGGTATGAATATTGCAATGCTGTTAAGGGTGGATGTTTTACCGCTTGCCGGTCCTCCCACAACTATCATTGATTCGCCCATCTCCACACCGAGCCAGAAATATGCAACCATTTCAGGACTTGCAGTCTTAAATTTTATTAAATCTACAGGTGTAAATGGTCTTTCCTTGAATCTTCTTATTGTAAAAGTTCCTCCACGTGTTGTTACCTCATTACTGTATGTTGCCTGGACCCTGTGCCCCTCAGGTGTTGTGCCATCAAGTATTGGATCCGATACAGATATTTGTTTTAAACATTTCTGTCCAAGGTAAACTATAAAGCTGTTCAATTCATCTTCATCATGAAAAATTACATTTGTTTTTATGGATCCATATTCCCTATGGTAAATGTATATGGGTACATTAACACCATCGCATGATATATCCTCTATGTTTTCATCGTTTACCAAAGGATCTATCTTCTGATATTTTATAAAATCTCTTTTTATATAATAAGTTATTCTATCAAAATCCAGGGGCGATACATCAATATCCCTTGAAAAAAGAAAGTTTCTAACACTTTCTATAAGGTAAGCCTCCTTCTCCCTTTCACTTTTAAGGTACCATTCAAACTTAAGTGTTTGATAGAATGATGTATAAATCTCCTTCAAAAGTTTTGATAGATATTCACTGAGAGGTGGTTCAATAACTTCATAAAAATAATCGTATTCCCTTGTGTTGAATAAAATTCTTGCAAATGTATATGGGTAATTAATTTTATATATTTTTTCAATTTTAAAGTCAGGATTTTCAACCTTTGGAATGGGAGTTAATGCGCTGAATTCAGTTGTACCCTGAACGGTTTTAACCTTATATGGTCCGTTTTGCTTTAGAATTTTTGCATAGAATTTGTTAAGTTTTACATTTATTCCATTTAAAATCTCCATTTCATACCACCTCATGTTGAAACCTGTGCATAAACATAGGCATTGGTAAGGGTTATCTGTGCAACATTTTCAAACATTAGTGAATTGTTGTTTAATGAAACATAGGGATCGTTGAAGAATGAGTAAGCCTGATTGTAATACCAGTTCAATATAACATTTCCAAATTCACCTGTTGCATTAAAATAAACATTACTGCTTGGAGAATATGTGTTCTTAACAATGGCAAGAACAGATACACCCACATTTTTTGAATCGGATCCAACATAATAGTAATTTGAACCCAGTATGTTATAGATAGTTATTGTAATGTAATAATTTCCATTAACATTAGCAATGGTAAATTCCGTTCCAACATATATTGATGAACTGTTCTGGTTAACATTTTCCCTTATCACAAAACCATCAAAATATGCAATTCTTTCCTGAACATAATAGGCATTATAGGCATAGGAATCAATCATTCCTCCGGATAAAATTGATACGTTAATTCCCTGGCTTGTGAAATTTATGAAAAGCAATGGTGATCCAGAGCTAACGGAAATAATTCTTAAGGAACCTGGGGATGACGGGCCGAAGAATGGAATACCACCTGCACCAAGCGTAAGGACTGAATAAATTGTGTAATTAAGCTGTCCTGTTGAGATTAAAAGATCTATATTTGTTTTAATCTGTGAATACTGTGAAAGTAAATTCATGTCTCTCTGAGCTTCCGAAGAATGCATGTATGTTGGAACATACTGTGTCATGAAGAGTGACAGTAGTGTAACGGCAAGGAGAAGAGCGAAAAGGGTACCAATAACAGATGCAACTCCCCTTTCTTTATAAAGAACCTTCATATCAATTATTTATCGATTTCTATTATTTAAACATTCCCTTTTATTTTATTATGAAAATTCACCTGAACAATACAAGAAACTTAAATATTTAAAAAAGATCCTAAAACTATGGCACTGGATCCAAAGGAAGTAAAAAAACATAAAAGAGAAATATATTTCTCCGTTCTCAGATTCCTTCTTATAGTAAAAAAGGTATATAAACTATCAAAATCCAAGAAAAGGGAAAAGATAAGGGAACTTGCGGAGGAGAATAAAAAATTGTTTTATGATCTTGGTCCCACTTTTATAAAATTCGGACAGTTGCTTTCATCAAGGGGTGATATGTTCCCGCAGGAATACATAGATGTTATGTCAGGTCTTCAGGACATAGTTCCCCCAGCACCATTTGATGAAATTAAGAAGGAAATAGAGGAAGAATACAAAAAACCATTGAATGAAGTGTTTGATAGTTTTGAAAAGGAGCCCATCTTTTCAGCAAGTCTTGGACAGGTTCACATGGCATCAATTAATAGTGAAAAAATAGTTGTAAAGGTTTTAAGACCTGGGGTTAGGAAAAGGGTTGAGCTTGATTTATCCGCACTCAAGGCCATGGATAGAATGTTCAGAAGGATCATGGGTGATGATTTTGCCTATATGGCTCAGAAAATGATAAGCAGCTTTGAGAAAACAATCTATGATGAAATGAATTACAGAAAAGAGGCAAAAAATTTAATTGAAATATCAAAAAATTTATTCTCAAGGGAGAAGAATCTCAGAATACCAAAAGTTTACATGGAGTATGTAACTGAAAAGGTTCTACCAATGGAATACATACCTGGAATAAAAATAACTGATGTTGAAAAACTGAAGGAAAAGGGCCATGATGTTAAGGCACTTGCAAGAAGGGTTGTTGAAGTTTTCACGACAATGGTAATAAAGGATAATAAATTCCATGCGGATCCCCATCCTGGTAACATTTATGTTGATGATAATGGAAATCTAATTCTCTACGATTTTGGTATGGTTGGTGTTCTTGATAGAAAAACAAGAAGGAATCTTTTCTTACTCTATGATGCCCTTGTTACAAAGGATGCTGAGAGAATAATTGATGCAATGATAAAACTTGATGCCCTTGATCCCTATGCAGATAGGTATGTTATCAAACAGGGAATAATGCTTGCATTAAGGTCACTCGAGGGTGAAAGAATAACTGAATATGAAGTGAATGAACTTGTAAGGCTTGCAAACAGAATATTCTTCGAATTTCCTTTCAGGTTACCCGATACGCTAACACTTTTCATAAGAATGTATCTTTTAATGGAGGGTGTTGCCCTAACACTGGATCCTGAATTCAACATGCTTGAGGTAGTTGGTGATCTTTTGAACAGAAGGGAAATGAGGTATGAGCTCTATATGCATATGATTGATGGTGAAATAGAGAACATTGAAAACTTCTACAGAAAATCCCTAAGTGTTGTATCGAAATTAGACAATTACATTGACCTGCAGGTATCAAACATTAAAAGGAATGAAAAGAAAAGGGAAAATTACTGGATACCTGCATCAATAGTTGTTGCGAGTGCCGTGATCACTTTAAAGTATCCAGATTTTGGTGCAATAGGTTTCCTGGTATCAGGTGCTCTTTTCCTTTATTTTTACTTTAAAAAATAAATAAAAAATATTTATTCAACAGGCACCTTTGTACTCTTTCCAAGAGGTATTGTTATTGTTAAAACACCATTCTCATACTTTGAAAATGCCTTATCCTTATCAACTGTTGTTGGTAGGAGTATTCTCTTGAAATACCTTTCAGGTCTCTGGTTCACATGAACTATAGCTTTATCCGGAATTTCACTATCCCTCCTTGCAGAAACTGTAACAAAACTGCTCGTTATTTCCACCTGTATACTTTCCTTTTTCATTCCAGGAAGATCAAGAACTATGTAAAGGTTGTTATCACTTTCATAGATATCCACCGAGGGCAGTACAGTTTCATAGAAACTCTTTCTTCTCTCGGCAAGGAATTTTTCCAGATCATTTTTTAGATCCTCGGACATGAACCTGAAGAAATTTTCAACCATATTCTCACCTTATATAATCTATTCACTATTTTTATTTAAAATTTTTGTGATTAATTCAGCTTCAATCGAAATGAATATATTGTTTAATTTCATTCAAAACATTATGGATATATTGATAAAGGATGGATTTGTTGTTACTCAGAACAGGAACAGGGAAATAATAAAGGGTGATGTTCTAATCCAGGAAAATTTCATTACTATGGTTAGTAAGGAAATTAAAGAAAGTGCAGAAATTGTTATTGATGCAAAGGATAAAATCGTTATTCCTGGTCTAATTAATACCCATACACATGTTGGAATGGGTCTTTTCAGGGGAATGGTTGAGGATGTATCGCTTGAAACTTTTCTTGACAGAACATTCTCTCTGGATGCAAAGAGAACAGATGAGGACATTTACCTTTCATCATTTTTATCCATGATTGAAATGCTCAGGACAGGTACAACATCATTCTTTGATCTTTACTATTCTGAGGATATAATTGCAAGGGCAGCAATTGATACGGGTATAAGGGCATTCCTTGCCTGGGTCACTCTGGACAGGGAATTCACAACACAGAAAGGTGATCCATTGAATAACGCTGAAAATTTTATTTCAAATTTTATGAACAGGGAAAGAATATATCCAGCAATAGGTTTCCAGGGTGTTTACGTATGTTCGGATGAAACATTTCTTAAGGGATATGATATCGCCAAGAAATATGGTGCATTGATGCATATGCATTTAAGTGAAACAAGGAAGGAAGTATATGATCATGTGAAAAAGAAAAATAAAAGACCCGTTGAATACCTTTACGATCTGGGTATATTGAATGAAAAAATGGTTGCAGCACATACAGTCTGGCTAACACAGAGGGAAATTAGAATGCTTGCTGAAAAGAATGTAAATGTTTCACACAACCCAGTTAGCAACATGAAGCTTGGCACCGGAGGGGTGGCACCGGTTCCTGAAATGGTTGGATATGGAATTAACGTAACACTTGGTACTGACAGTGTTGTTAGCAACAATAATCTTGATCTTTTCAACGTTATGAAGGTAACAGGTCTCATGCACAAGAATGAAAAATGGGATGCATCTGTCCTGAATGCACAGGAAATATTCGATATGGTAACAATAAACGGTGCAAAGGCCTTGGGTATGAAAAATTTCATGGGTTCAATTGAAGAGGGAAAACTGGCGGATATTGTTGTAATTGATCCGTTCCCTACAGGTTTACCATTGAAAAAGGAGAACATAATTCCTAACCTTGTTTATTCCATTGAGGGCTTTAACGTTAATGATGTAATAGTTGATGGAAAAATTTTGATTAAAGATAAAGAATTTACAGATAATCTTAAAAAACTTGTTGGAAAAAACAGGGAAAAGATTTATTCAGGATATTAGATATTCAGCAAAAACCTTTGCATCATTAACAAGGTTTTCAATTTTGCAGTATTCATTCGGGCTGTGCTCAACAGGATCTATTGTTGACCAGACAACTGCATCATAACCTTTTTTTCTCAGAATTGCAGCTACAGTTCCACCACCTATACCAACAAGTTTTGGCTTTATTTTCCTTTTTTCTTCAATTATCCTTGATATTGTTTTAACAATGTTTGAATCTTCGTGGGTTGGTGGTGCTGGATCTGAACGCTGAGCAATATTTATTTCAATCTTTACACCATACTTTTTCTCAAACTTTACTTTTTCCTTTTCTATTTCATTTATTACATCATCTAAGCTGTATTTTGGCAGAATTCTGCAATCAAAATAAACAATATCTGTTCCAGGTATTGTGTTTATGTTTGAAACATTACATTCCTTTTTTGTGGGCTCAAAGGTTGAATATGGAGGAACGAAAATATCATCGGTAAGGTTGAATTTTTTATGCAATGTTTTATCAAGTTGTATTGAAAAAAGCATGCCTATTCTGTGTGCATTTAAACCCAGGTCAGGTCTGGATGCATGGCTCTGAATACCTTCAGTTTTTATATAAAACCAAAGTATTCCCTTTTCAGCGATCTCAATCTCATCTCCTCTTTCATTACCTGCATCCGGTACCAGGAACTCATCATTTTTTCCAAAATTATACCTTTCAACAACATATTTAAGGCCATAGTCACTCCCAAGCTCTTCATCTGAAACAAAGATTAAACCAATGTTTGTTTTTGGCTTTATTTTTTCCATTTTCAATGCTTTAACGGCATATATTGAGCCTATGAGAGCCTGACCGTTATCCTCTGTTCCCCTCCCATATATTTTACCATCAACTATCACAGCATTGAATGGATCAGTTTTCCATAAGGATCTATCACCCTCAGGAACAGTGTCCATATGTGAAACAATCCATTTTGTTTTTTCCCTGTTCTCACCATAAATTGTTGCTATTATGTTCGGTCTTGTATAACCTAAGTCATCAATAGCATCAATCCTGATTATTTCATCAAATCCAATATCTTTGATGATTTCTTCAATGTATTTTGCCCTTTCCAGTTCACCCTTCCCACCGCTTTTGGGTGAAATGGCAACTTTACTCACAAGATTTACCATTGCCTTGACCATTTCATCCTTCAATTTTTCCACATTTTCATCCATCATTTTTATCACCAGATCTTGCCAGTTCTGGTAGCATTTTTGGTATACCATCCTCAATGTCGTAAATCCTTCCGCATTTCCTGCATTTCAATGTGCCCTTTATTATCTCTTCCCTCTCTTCAATTACCTCAAGATCAAGTTCGCCAAGGCATACGGGGCATCTCAGTATTTCAAGCAGTTCCCTTTTCATGTTTAAATATTAAAGAGCAGCCATAATCCATATCCAATGACTGCTAAAGCAATTACCCAGAAAGTGGCGTTCAATGCCTTGATGTTTTTAATACCAAGATCTATTATTATTGCCCTGAGCCCGTTCAGACCATGGTATGCAACGGATACAACAAAAACAAAGTAAAAAGCCTTCCACCATGGATCCTGTAACCTGAGTAAAACTTGCTGAATAAGTATATTGCTAATACCATATGCGTGCATTAGAATGAGATGTACACCAAGGAAAAATACCATGAATATGGCTGTTATAATCTGGAAAAACCATGCTATGGGTTCCATTGATGTTTTAAGCGAACCCTCTTCCATTTTATGCACCTCCCATGAAATTCACAACAACTATGTATGATAACGCTATCCATGCTATCACACCAAGTGCCATCATGATCCAGAAGAAAATTTTGTGCCTCTTTGTTCCAACACCGAATTCATTGAAAATCAACCTTATTCCATTTGCACCATGATAAATTATAACAAGGAAAAGAAGGATATCCAGGGCAACAAATGGTGGAGATTCAACTGTGTTCAAAAATTGCTGATATGATGCACCACCATTCAAAAGGTTAGAAAGTGCATAAAGGTGAACAAAAAGGTAAAGAAGAATAACCAAACCCGTCAATCTATGGAAAATAAAAGCCAGCTGCCCTGTATGCTTTCCCCTTAGATCGACCCAGTTCCAAACATTTTTCAAAGGCATTTTCAATCACCCTTTCTTAAAAAGAATTTTTTAAATTCGAAAACAGCAGCCTGTACCTTGAGTTTCTGTATTGCTGATGCTGGATCCACGTCCTTCGGACAGGCTTCACTGCACTCTGCAGAGAAATGGCACCTCCAGCATCCCTCTGGATCGCTGACAACCATCAATCTCTCCGAAGATCCCTGATCCCTGCTGTCCGTGTTGAATCTATACGCAGCTGTCAAGGCAGCAGGGCCAAGATAGAATGGATCGCTTGCAGCAATAGGACATGCTGCAACGCATGCACCGCATTTTATACAGAGTGTAAGCTGTTTGTAATTTGCGAGCTGTTCAGGTGTCTGTATAAACTGTCCCTCATGCTCCTCCTTTCTTATTATGTATGGTTTTACAGCTTCATGTTTTTTGAAGAAATCGTCAAAGTCAACAACAAGATCCCTTATCCATCTGTATCCAGTTAGTGGTTCAAGTTTTATTGTTCCCTTTCCAATTTTTTCAATCTGTGTTGAGCATGCTGTTCTTGGGAAATTGTTAACCATGATCGCACAGGATCCACAAACCTCCATCCTGCAGGATGCCCTGAAAGTCAAGGATGTATCAATATTATCTTTAATATAATAGAGAGCATCAAGTATGGTCATACCTTTTGTTACAGGTATTTCATAGTCTTTATATTCCCATTTTTCAGGAGTTCCCCTTTTTATTCTAAATATTACCCTATCCATTGATTATCACCTCAGTATTTCCTCTCCTCTGGCTGCCACTTTGTAACACTCACTGGAATGTATGATAGTTCAATTTCACCATCCTTCTTTACAGCAATGGTATGTTTCATCCAGTTTACATCATCCCTCTTTGGATAATCAACACGGTAATGTGCTCCCCTGCTCTCTTTTCTTGCAAGTGCACCAACAGCAACAATTTCAGCATTTTCAAGCAAATTTTCAAGTTCAAGATATGAAAATAGGTTCGTGTTGTATTTCATATCCTTATCTTCAACATAAACCTTTTTGAATCTTTCCTTGAGATCCCTTATAATTTTAATACCCTCAGTAAGATCCTTTTCATTTCTGAATATTCCAACCTTTTCCTGCATTGTTGTCTGCAGGTCCCTTCTTATTGGGGCTATACTCTCACCATTCCTTTCCTTGAAAATTGTGTCGTATATTCTTTTCTCTTCGTTCTTTACCATATCCATGTCAATGTCCGGCATATTTACACTTTCAGCATATTTTGCTGAATTTATACCTGAAATCTCACCAAAGACAAGGCATTCCATTGTTGAATTTGCACCAAGTCTGTTTGCCCCATGAATACTAACACATGAAGCTTCTCCTGAAGAAAATATTCCTTTGTACGGTGTTTCTGTATTTTTGTTCACATGTATTCCGCCCATGCTGTAATGTGCAGCAGGCCTAACTGGTAAAGGTTCATCCTTTGGATCTATATTATTGAATTTTATTGCAATATCCCTTATTGCAGGAAGCCTATCCTTTATCTTTTCCTCACCCAAATGTCTTAAATCAAGTTGAACGTATGGGCCCCACGGTCCTTCAAACCCTTTACCTGCCAGTATTTCCCACATTATTGATCTTGAAACAATATCCCTCGGTGCAAGTTCCATTTTTGTTGGCGCATATCTTTTCATGAACCTTTCTCCATCTTTATTTATTAAATATCCACCTTCACCCCTTGCTCCTTCAGTAATCAATATACCTGATGGCACTATACCTGTTGGATGGAACTGAATAAATTCAAGATCTTTTATTGGCAAACCTATTCTAAATGCCATGGCAACACCATCGCCTGTTGATGAATAAGAGTATGTTGTGAAGGAATAAAGTCTTCCCAATCCACCCGTTGCAATAACAAGTGCCTTTGCCTGGAAAACAACAAACTCACCATTACTCATCTTTATTGCTGTTATTCCCTGAAATGTTCCATTTTTGGCTATTATGGATGTAGCGAAATGTTCTGGGAATCTTTCTATGTTTTCGTAAACCAGCATTCTTTCATAGAGCGTATGTAACTCATGGAATCCTGTTCTGTCAGCTGCGTATGTTGCCCTTGGATAACTGTGACCACCAAACGGTCTTTGTGCTATCTTTCCATCCGGTGTCCTGCTCCATGGACAACCCCGGTGATCAAGCTTTATAATCTGTTCAGGCGCTTTTCTAACAAAAAGTTCAACAGCATCCTGATCAGCCAGAAAATCACTGCCCTTTATTGTATCGTATGCATGGAGATCGAAGCTATCCTCCGGACTTAAAACTGCCGCAGTACCACCTTCTGCTGCAATTGAATGTGACCTGAGAAGATGGAGTTTTGAAACAATAGCAATTTTCAGGTTTTTGTTATGTTCTGCTGCAGATATGGCAGCATTAAGTCCAGCAATCCCTGAACCCAAAATCACCACATCAAACTTATGAATTTCCATATTGACCATCCTTTATGGTTATATTTGATTGGAAATCGAAATTTTCTATTTAATTATTTCGTAATCGTCATTCTTCGAAGTCCACATTAACTTCTTTTTCTCCGGATTTGTATAAATCCTTCCTGTGTGCCTCAAGCATGTTTATTTCCTCACCTTTAAATTCCGCAAAGGTCATAACGTTTCCAGAACTATAAACTTCATTCAACCTTTCCCTGTATTTCAGATCCCTCAGAAGATGGTGATCAAGAATAACAGTATCAATTTCCTTTGCAATCCTTTTCAGGTTTTCAATTGACCTATCAAGATCTCTTTCAGAGAATCTATAACCCAGGAAATATGTTGGTGGGCCATCTATTACAGCAATATCAGGATTTTCCTTAATAATAAAATCAGCAACATTTTCAACAACTGGTCCTTCAACATCGGATGAATAAAGAAACTTTTTACCAGACTCTATAACAACAGATAAAACATAACCAAGCTTTGATTCCTCATTTCCATGGTGGAATGGTTCTGAAAATTTCAGGGAAATTTTTCCAAAGTTGAATGTTTTTGTGTCTGCAAATTCATAATTTTTTATTTTATTAACAAAATAATCAAATCTTATTTTCTGTGATCTGTTTATTTTATTTTTTCCATCTTTAATAAGAAGTATCTTATTTTCATAAAAATCCTCCTCAGGATCATAATGATCGTAATGGTAGTGTGTTATTATTATGATATCAGATTTTTTTGCAATATTCCTGATAGTTTTTTTGAATTTTAAAAGATAATCATACTCAATTTTTGTTGGCCTCAACCCATATCTGTAGGGTCCTAAACTCGCTGAAGGATCAATTATTATTTTATATTCATCATCTATAAAAACGCTCATGGATCTTACGCCCATGGAATCCGATACGATGGGAACAATCTTCACATAATTATTATCAATTTACCATATTTAAACATATCTGGAAAAGATTTAATTAAGTATTTACTATTTTATTCCTATGGCTGAAGAAATCTGCGATGTTGAAGGATGTGATAAACCTGCATTCAAAAGCATTGCAAGGGCAAGGGCAGAAAGGGTATTTTCTTTGAAAAAGGGGACAAGAAATGTTCATTTATGCAGGGATCATTATAAGGAATTTAAGAAAAAAACAAAGAAGGAAAGGGAGATCGATAGGCTTACCTGGGTATAATAAATGATATACCTAGAACATCCATTGATAAAGAAGGGTACGCTGGAAAAAAGGGAATATCAAATAAACATAGCAAAAAAGATAGTTGAAACAATGAAGAATACACTTGTTGTTCTTCCAACAGGAATTGGTAAGACTGAAATAGGTATAATAGTTATAGCTGAATTCCTTCAGAAGTTTGGTCCAAAGGTTCTTTTTCTCGCACCAACAAGGCCGCTTGTTCTGCAGCATGTTGAAAGGCTAAAAAAGTATTTAATTGTTGATAAAATTGTTGGCCTTACAGGAAACATTAAAGCACAGGATAGGAAGAAACTGTGGGATGAAAATGATATCATAGTGAGCACACCGCAGGTTATACAGAATGATATACTCTCATCACTTATAGATATTTCACAGGTAAAATTACTGATTGTTGATGAGGCGCACAGATCCGTTGGCAAATATTCATACACTTTTGTTACAGAAAGAGCAGTGAACGCGGTAATTGTTGGCATGACTGCCTCACCTGGATCAAAGATGGAAAGGTTGCAGGAAATAATCAGAAACCTTAATGTGAAACAGGTGGAAATGAGAACGGAAAGGGATGAGGATGTAAGGGAATATGTGAAAGGTGTGAAGATTGAAAGTATAAAATTAGATTTTCCACTTGAACTAGAACCATTAAGAATGAAACTTCATGAATTGCTTGATTCTTTGCTTGAATTGCTTAAACAAAAGTATGAAAATACAAACATAAACAAAAAGATAACAAAGAAAATGATACTTGATCTCCAGAAGGAGGCTCTTGAAAAAATTAATGCAGGTGATAAATCATTTTTTGAGGCGCTATCGATAACATCCATGATGCTGAAAATTTACATTGCAATAGAGTTCCTTGAAACACAGGGTATTGAGAGCTGCCATGAGTACCTTGAAAAGCTTGTTGTATCCGGAAGAATGAAAAATGCAAGGAGGGTTGATGTTAGGCTTAATAAACTGAGGGGTTTCCAGGAAGCTGTATTGATAGCGAGGGATCTTGTTAGGATGAACATAAAGAGTCCGAAGATAGAAAAAATAAAGGAGATAGTAAAAGAGCAGTTATCTAAAAATCCTAAATCAAAGATTATTGTTTTTACAAATTATAGAAAGGTGAATGAAAAGGTTTATGAAGAGTTGAAGAAAATTGAAATAGCCAGATCATCAAGATTTTTGGGTCAAAGTACAAGGGAGGGAGAAAGAGGAATGACACAGGAGGAACAGGAGGAAATACTTAAAAAATTCAGATCAGGTGAAATAAATGTGCTTGTTTCAACGCAGATAGGTGAGGAGGGCCTTGATATACCGGAGACAGATCTTGTTATTTTCCATGAACCTGTTTCTTCGGAGATAAGGAATATACAGAGGAGGGGTAGAACAGGAAGATTGAGACCTGGAAGGGCTGTAATTCTTGTTTACAAGGATACAATGGATGAAATTATGTTTTATTCCGGAATAATGAAGGAGAAGAAAATGAAGGAAAAATTAAAAACAATAATTCCAGAAGAAAAGCCAAAAAAGAAGGGACAGTATTCAATCTTCGATTTCTAAATCAACATAAAGATCTTCCTTACATTCCTCATACCTTTCCCTTAAATCTGTTACATCCACCTCAATTGTTCTTATTTTTTTGTTATCGATTGTTACCCTTTCACCATCCTTTCCGATCCCTTTCTCAATAAGAATTCTCCTTACCTCTTTCTCAAGATCCGGTGTGTTGTCACCATAGATCCTTCTTATGTTTTCCGCAATTCTATAAGCTGTTGTTTTGAAAACATTTTTCCTTGATTTTAAAAGTATTGAGAATATTTTCTCTTCAATGTTATTGCCCATAATGCCTAAGAATTCATCTATTGTATAACAATTCGAACAATCCATCTTTAATTTTGTGAAAACACATAAACATTTATCATTCTCAACCCTTTCAGGATCAAGGTAAAATTTCATACTATTGTTGTGTGAAATTTTGTATGAAAAACCAAGGTATGGTATTAAAAGTAAAATGAATGGTTCAAGTGAAATGAATCTGACTATAAAACCCAAACTGGCAAGTTTTTCTAAAATTTTATTTTTAATCTCATCAAGGTGTTGTTTTAAATATTCATCATCTAAGTTTTCAAAATT
>JAVRLI010000008.1:0-16261 GCA_031961525.1 Thermoplasmatota archaeon
ATATGCCAAACATATCTGAAACTGTAATTTATATGTTGGCAACAACATCACTTGGTGCAATATGGTCCTCTGCAGGTACAGAACTTGGGCCTGGTGTAATTGAAAACAGGTTTTCACAGATCGAACCAAAAATAATGTTCACAGTTGATGGATACTATTACAAAGGTAAAAAATACTCTCTATTAGAAAACATAAAATCTCTCTCCAAAAATTTGAATTCTCTTAAAAAAATTGTAATTTTTTCATATGTTGATGAGGAAAAAATAAAAGATGATAAAATTTTGTATGATGATGAAATTGAATACGCTGATAATGAATTTGAATTTGTTCAGGTACCATTCTCACATCCTCTTTATATAATGTTTTCTTCCGGAACAACAGGTAAACCAAAGTCCATGGTTCAGAGCGTTGGTGGTGTTTTAATCAACCATCTGAAGGAATTGATAATACATTCAGATCTGAAAAGAAATGATGTAATAACTTATATAACATCACCCAGCTGGATGATGTGGAATTGGCTTGTAAGTTCACTTGCAATTGGATCCGAAATCATTCTTTATGATGGAAATCCAAACCATCCTGACTGGAAAAGAATGTGGGAAATAATAGAAAATGAAAAAATAACGGTATTCGGTTGCAGCGCATCCTATATAAATTATCTAAGGGGTGTGGATGCAAAGCCTGGAGAAATTTTTGATCTATCATCACTGAAGGAAATATCACAAACAGGATCACCCCTTTCACCTGAAGGATTCAAATGGATCTATGAGAACGTAAAGAGAGATTTACATTTTAATTCAATATCAGGAGGGACAGATATAAATGGATGTTTTGCAATAGGTTCACCAATTCTACCTGTTTATCCCGGTGAATTACAATCACCAGGTTTGGGCATGAAAATCAAGGCCTATGATGAGAATGGTAATGAAATATACGATAGTGTGGGTGAACTTGTATGCGAATTCCCCTCACCATCAATGCCAATATATTTCTGGAAGGATGAAAATTATGAAAAATACATATCATCATATTTTTCCTACTACAGAGAAAAGGGAAAAAATGTATGGAGGCATGGTGATTTTGTAATATTCCACAGCGATACTGGAGGTATAACAATCCTTGGAAGATCCGATACAACATTAAAACCTTCGGGTGTGAGGATTGGAACGGGTGAAATATACAGTGTAATTGAATCAATTCCTGAAATTGAGGACAGTGTTGTTGTTGGACAGAACTATAAGGGTGATCAGAGGATTATCCTTTTTGTTAAATTAAAGGACAATATTATTTTAAATAAAGACCTTGAGGAGAGAATAAAAAGGGAATTGAGAACAAAGGCATCACCAAGGCATGTTCCAGACCTCATATTTCAGGTTCCAGATATACCGTACACATTCAATGCAAAGAAGGTTGAAATTGCAGTATGGAACATTGTTAATGGAAAGAGTGTAACAAACAGGGAAACAATAATAAACCCTGAGAGTTTGAAATACTTTGAGGAAATAGCAAAAAAATTAAATTCACCTTGAAAGTATTGAAATAACCTGATCAACAACATTATAAAATTCGGGATCCTTTCTGTTCCTTGGTCTTGGAAGGTTTACCTTGAAATCCTCAACAATCCTTCCCGGTCTTGGGCTCATTATCAATATTCTATCGCTCATTAAAACCGCCTCATCTATGTTATGTGTTACAAGTAGAATTGAATCCGGTGGTAATGATGGATCGGCCCAGAGCATAAGAACCTCTTCCCTCAATGCATCAGCAGTCAGGGAATCAAGGGAAGAAAATGGTTCATCCATGAGGAGAACCTCAGGATCCACTGCAAGTGCCCTTGCAAAACCAACCCTCTGTCTCATTCCACCAGACAGTTCCTTTGGATATGCGTTTTCAAAACCATCAAGACCAACAATTGAAAGATACTTTTTTGCAATTTTACTTGCATCCTCCTTAGAATATCCAAGTGGCTGAAGAACTATTTCAACATTCTCCTGAACCGTTAGCCAGGGAAAAAGAGAAGGATTCTGAAAGACCATTGAAAACCTCGGTTTTGATTCTTCAATTGGTTTATCCATATAAAGTATCTGGCCGGATGTTGCCTTTTCAAGACCAATAATTATCCTTAAAAGTGTTGATTTACCGCATCCGGAAGGTCCAACAATGGATAAAAATTCCCTTTTTTCAAGTGTAAATGAAATATTTTCTAGAGCAACAACCTTTTTACCGTTAACACCGTATACCTTTGAAAGGTTCCTGACCTCAAGGAAAGCCATTGTAATGGAAATTATTCAATCATATATTGTTTTTTCCATCTTCCCTGGGTGCAAGTATTGGATAGAGAATAACTTCCTTTATGCTTTTTGCACCTGTCAATATCATTGTTATTCTGTCTATGCCTATGCCAACACCACCAGCTGTTGGCATACCTACCCTTAATGCTTCAACAAAATCGTAGTCCATCTGCTGTGCTTCCTCATCACCCAGCATTCTCCTTTCCATTTCCTCTTTCAAAAATCTCTCCTGCAAAACAGGATCGTTAAGTTCTGTATAACCATTCGCTACCTCAATACCATTTATGAATAGCTCAAACCTCTCAACAAGATCCCTATTGTTCCTGTGGAGTTTGCATAAGGGTGTACTTTCTTTTGGATAATCTATAACAAAAATTGGCTCTATAAGCTTCTCCTCCCATATATGTTCAAATATTTTTGTAATTGCAATTCCCCTAACATAAACAGGTATCTTTATTCCATAATCATCAAGCATTTTCTTTATATCTTCATCACTCAATTTTTCAACATCTATTCCCGATTCCCTTAGCATTTCCATCATGGGTTTCCTTTTCCATTTACCTGATATGTCAATTTCCCTACCATTCAAATTTAATTTTAAACTACCGTTTACATTTTGGGCAAGGTATTTTATCAATTCTTCAGTTAAATCCATCATATCGTTGTAATCCTTATATGCTTCATATATCTCTATCATTGTGAATTCAGGGTTATGTTTTGAATCTATATCCTCATTCCTGAAATCCTTTCCAATCTCAAAGACCTTTGAAAATCCACCAACCAGCAACCTTTTAAGGTAAAGTTCATCCGATATTCTAAGGTAAAAATTTCTGTCTATTGCATTAACATGGGTTATGAATGGCTTTGCGTTTGCACCACCGTAAACCGGCTGTAAAATTGGTGTCTCAAATTCAAGGAAACCCCTGTTTTCAAGGAACCTTCTTATTTCAGAAACAATTTTACTCCTCTTCCTGAATATTTCAAAAACATCCCTGTTAAGTATAAGGTCAAGGTATCTCTGTCTGTACCTCGTTTCAACATCCTCTATACCAAACCATGTATGGGGTAAATCGTATAGAGATTTAGAAAGAATTGAAAAATCTTTTACAAGTATGCTCAATTCACCCTTTTCCGTTCTAACAACCGTACCGGAAACACCAACAATATCCCCTTTATCAATGTATTTTTTAAAAAAATTGTACTTTTCATTCAAAACATCAAACTTGAGGAAAAGTTGTATCTTTTCATGATCCTGGACAAGATCACAAAACCCGACCTTACCATGAAAACGCAATGCCATTATTCTTCCCGCGATCTTTACATCCTTGTTCATGAAGGATTCAGGATCCTTCACTATTTCACGTATTTCATTTGTTATTCTGTAGGAATTTGGATAGGGATTTATGCCCATTGAATTTAATTCTTCAAGCTTTGATAGCCTGTAAATATAATCCTTTCTTTCAGGCATTTTTCACACCGATATGGATTCCCTTATCTTTTCAAGCCTTTCCCTTATTCTCTTAACAGCATAAAGAAGCGTGTCCTTTGCCTTCAGGGATCCATCAGTTTCAAACTGAAAAACAAACCTTGTTTCATCTTCAAAAATCTTCACATCATCATGCTGGTAAAGACTTGCAATGTATTTGCATGGAATGTCATCTGTAACAACTATTACATCATCCCTTTCCTCAACAATACTTTCAGGGCATTTCTTTTTAATATTTTCAAGAACATCTATGTATTTTGGAACATGGAATTCTCTGTGGTATTTGTATGAAACACCGCTTGTTACCTGGTATCTTGCATGTTCCTTTGCCGTACCCATTACTGCTTCTGCATCAACTATAAGTGCCTGGTTTTCCCTCAATTTTACTATTGGAATTTCCTTATCAACAGGGGCAAAGCTTGGATCACCAACAGGTATGAGATCACCTGAATAAACTGTGCATGGACCGAACTTTGTTATGTTGTATGTAACAGTGCATAGGGGGCATGCCTGATCAGGGGGGTGTGAACACTCACTCCTGAATTTCATGTTAAGATCTGTTGGCAATGGAACAAGACCAAGTCTGTGTGCTATTATTTCATTAAAAAGTGGTGTTGAACTGTTGTAAATATGTTCCTGCCCATTTTCATCTATCCTCTGTATTGAACCCAGATGGAATGTTACATTCTTTATTGCAAGCTTTGGGATATCGTTTATTAAAGTTCTCCTTAAAATGTTTGCAATTGAATAATTTATATCACTTACCTCGAACCTTATAAATCTGTCATCAATTTCAATGATTCTGATATTCATAATGGTGGGTTAAAAAAACCCGCCACCTCCTTTATACTCTCCTTCCCCTCTTTCCACCCTTTCTCCTCGTTCCATCATGTGGAATGGGAGTAACATCCTCTATTCTTATAACCCTGAAACCAGCCCTCGTAAGTGCCCTTATTGCTGCCTGCGCACCTGGACCTGTTGAATGACTCTTGCTACCACCAGGTGCCCTTACCTTTATTATTATATCGTTAATACCCTTCTCCTTCAATTTTTCTGCAACAATATCTGATGCCTTCATTGCAGCATAGGGTGAAGATTCATCCCTGTCAGCCTTCACAACCATACCACCGGATGCCTTGGCAAATGTTTCAGCACCGGTTATATCGGTTACGGTAATTATAGTATCATTATGTGAAGCATATATATGAACAACAGCTATTTTTGTCATTGTGCCTCACTCCCTTCCTCTTTTGGCTTTACACGCATTGGATGTAGTTCATTACTTAATGGTGAATTTTCATTGAATCTTATTAAGGGTTCTTCACTCTTCTTAACCATATAACCAGGTATTGAAATAACCCTTTCACCTATGCAAATATGGCCATGGGTTATGAACTGCCTTGCCTGTTTAACCGTATTTGCCATACCAAGTTTGTAAACAACGTATTCAAGCCTTCTTGCAAGGAGTGATTCAAGGTTGAGCGCAAGAATTGCATCAATGTTTGCTGTTTTTTCATCAAGCAAACCGTAGGAAATCAATTTATCAAGCAGCTGTTTTAGCTCCCTGTTGGCCTGTGGATCGCTGTACCTTATCTTTGCCTGGAGTTTTCTGGCCTGTGCCCTGAAATTCCTTAAAATTGATTCGGTTTTCCATATTTCCCTTTTATTTTTAAGACCATACTCCTTAAGGAGTTTATTTTCCTGCTCTATCCTTTCCTTCTCCCACGGATGTCTTGGTTTTTCATAGGTCTTCCTGTTGAATTTTGGGTCTCCCATTAACTCTTCGCCTCCTCCTTCTTTCTTGATACACCAACAGTCATACCGCTTCTGTTGTTTGACCTTGTTCTCTGACCTCTCACAGGAAGACCTCTTTCATGCCTAATACCCCTGTATGCCCTTATTTTCTTAAGCAAATCTATATCATCCTTTACGGCAAGATCAAGATCCGCCCCTATCAAATGTAAATTTTTACCTGTTAAAAGATCCCTTTTTCTGTTCACAGCCCACCAGGGTAAATGTTCTCCGGCATTATCAATAATTTTTTTCAATTTATCAATTTCATCATCCGTAAGTTCTCCAATCTTTTTATTTTTTGGTATTCCTGCAGCTCTTAGAATAAGTTCCGATGCCCTGTAACCAATACCCTTTATCTGCATAAGTCCATAAACAGCAATCCTATTTCCATCTAGATCCGTGTTTGCAAGCCTTACAATGTATCTGAACTCCTTATTATCTTCCATAGCAATCCCTTTGAATGTTTGTATCATTCCATAATTGTTACCCATATATGAATTTTATTTAGATTCAGATCATTGAAAGTAAGTCAATGTATTTGTATGCCTCCTTACCCTCATGGAAACAGTATTTGACCGTTTTGTATTGTGATTTGAAATCCTTCACATCCTCCTTTACACTGTTTGGATCCTCATTATCCATTGCAACCCTCTTTATGAAATATGCAATTTCATCCATTTCTGATTCCTTCATTCCAATTCTTGTTACCTCCTGTGTTCCTATCCTTATTCCTGAAGGATTCCTTGGTTTTGATGGATCATCATAGGGTAAAAGGTTCATGTTCAGAATAATGTTTGCCTTTTCAAGGTTTTCAGCTACCTTCCTACCACCACCCTGTGCCTTTACATCAACAAGGATTGTATGGCTCTCTGTAAACCCAACCTTTTCACCAAGTACCTTAAAGCCGAGGGAATGGAGTGTCTCTGCAAGTCTTTTTGCATTCCTTATCACCTGATCAGCATACTGTTCACCAAACTCAATATGTTCTGCAAGTGTTACACCAAGGGCGGCCATTGTGTTCAGATGATGGTTGCTTATAACACCTGGAAACACTGCCCTCTGTATCTTTTCCCACATCTCCTCATCCTTTGGATTGGCAAGTATTATACCCCTCTGGGGCCCGGGTAATGTTTTGTGTGTGCTTCCCGAAACAACATGCGCACCTTCCCTCAATGGATCCTGGAACTTTTTCCCTGCTATCAATCCTAGAACGTGTGCACCATCATACCAGACATAACAATTAGCCTCATTGAAAGCATCCTCCAGTTCCCTTAAAGGTGTTGGGAAAAGGAATACAGACTGACCGAACAATGCCACCTTCGGTTTAACAATTTTTATCAATTTTGATGTAAGATCAACATCAATATTCATTGTTTCAACATCAAAGGGGTAGTTTATAACATTTAAACCCCTGAAGCCAACTGTTCCGAATTTTGCGCTGCTTATATGTGCACCACCGGCAAGCGGTAATGATGTTATAATATCACCCGGGTGTGTTAAAGCAAAAACAACAGCCTGGTTTGCATTAGTACCGGATATTGGTCTAACATCCGCATATTCCGTTCTGAAAAGTTTCTTTGCAAGTTCGGTTGTGAGTATTTCAATCTGATCAACATAATAGTTTCCCTGATAGTACCTCTTTCCAGGAAGACCTTCAGCGTATCTTGATCCCAGATCGGAAAGCAACAGTTCCTTGGCAAGAGGTGAAATAACATTTTCACTGGCAATTAATGGTATGGATTCCTCGAATAATCTGTTATGTTCCATTGCAAGCTGCCTGATTTTTAAAGCATTTTCAAGATTCTCATCCATATTTATCACAGAAAACTGTAATGATTATGTTTATCATTAAATTTTTTAAATTCATTGAAAAAAATTTTAAGTAATAAATCACTTTTTTCCAATCTATGGAATTCAGCAAAAAACAGTTTAACGAATGGTACAATGAGGTTATTGAGGAGGCAAAGCTTGTTGATAAAAGATACCCTGTTAAAGGGATGAATGTCTGGCTACCCTATGGCTGGGCGATTGCAAGAAACTTTGACGAAACATTAAGGAACCTTCTTATTGAAAAAAACCATGAAGAGGTTTATTTTCCACTTCTAATTCCAAAGGATCAGTTTTCAAAGGAAGAGGAACACATTAGGGGTTTCAGCGGTGAGGTTTTCTGGGTGGAAAGGGGGGGTGATTCCAGGCTTGATGTTCCTCTTGTTTTGAGACCTACGAGCGAAACAGCCATGTATCCTCTATTTTCTCTATGGATTAGAACACATGCCGATTTACCGTTAAAAATTTTCCAGATAGTTAATGTTTTCAGGTATGAAACAAAACAGACAAGAACATTTCTCAGGGTGAGGGAAATACATTTCTTCGAGGCACATACATGCCATGAGAGTTTCGAGGATGCGGAAAGACAGATAAAAGAGGATATGGAAATATGGGAAAAGCTGTGCGAAAAACTAGCTTTACCATATGTCTTAAATAAAAGACCTGACTGGGATAAGTTTGCCGGTGCATTTTACACAATTGCTGCAGATACATTTTTACCATCAGGAAGACCTTTACAGATTGGGACAATGCATCAGTACAGGCAGAATTTTTCAAAGGCATACAATATAACTTTTCTTAAGGAAGATGGATCAAGGGACTATGTATACCAAACTACCTTTGGAATAAGTGAGAGGATTATAGGTGCACTTGTTGCAATACATGGTGATGATAGGGGCCTTATATTACCGCCGGAAATCGCACCCATACAGATAATTATAATTCCTATTGTTGGTGAGGAAAAGGAGAGGGTAATTGATGAGAGTAGAAAGGTTCTGAATGAACTTTCAAAAAATTTCAGGGTAAAAATTGATGACAGGGATAATTATACTCCAGGCTACAAGTTCTACGACTGGGAGCTCAAGGGTGTTCCGCTCAGGGTTGAAATAGGACCAAAGGACATAGCAAATAATGCTGTTACGGTTGCAAGAAGAGATACACTAAAAAGAATTACATTGAGCAGGGAAAATTATGTGGAGAAGATTGGTGAAATACTTGAAGATGTTCAGAAATCGCTAAGAAAAAAGGCATGGGAAACCATGTTTTCACAGGTAAAGGAAGAGAATAACCTTGAAGATGTAAAAAATAGTGAACTTGTTTCAAAAGTATACTGGTGCGGTGAAGATTCCTGTGCCCATAAAATTGAGGAATATACGGAAAAAAGGATACTTGGAACACCATTGGAGAAAAATGAAAAGGTAGGAAATTGCATTGTTTGCGGAAAGGAAACAACAACCTTTACCTATGTAGGTAAACCCTACTGATTTTGCTTTTCACTTATCCTTGCAAGTATCACACCAAGAATACCGAACAAAAGGATTGGTGTAATGAATGAATATAGACCAACATCTGTCCAGGCATTGTAATATAAAGCCCAGCCAAAATAGAATAGCAGGGCTAAAGTTATTAGAATGTAACCGAATATTTCTATGAGTGTATTCTTAAGCATATGCTTTTGGGAATTATTATCAATATAAAAGTTTTATCTATTTCCTTTAATTATCTTTCATGATGAGAATTGGTACATGCGGATTCTGCAGATCACAGGAATATATTTTCAAAAAATTCAATGTTGTTGAACTGCAGAATACATTTTACGATTTTGTAAAGGAGGAAACTATTAAAAATTATAGGGAAAAGGCACCTGAAAATTTTGAATTTACAATAAAGGCAATACAGATAATAACACATGAAAAAAACAGCCCAACATACAGAAGGTTCAAAAGCAGGGATTTTAACATGGATAACTTTGGAAATTTCAGGTTGAACCCTGATACTGAAAGGGCAATGGAAAAAATGTTTGATTATGCAAAAATTTTAAAATCAAAAATAATAATATTTCAATCCCCACCCACATTCCATGAAAGTGATGAAAATAAAAAAAATATTTTTGAATTTTTCAGAACATTCAAAAGTAATGAGATTATCTTTGGATGGGAACCAAGAGGAAAATGGTCAGAGGAAACTTTAAAAAAAATTTTTGGTGAATTTGATATGATACATGTTGTGGATCCATTCAAAAATAAACCTGTTTATGGAAAATTCAATTATTTCAGACTCCATGGTATTAATTCATATTCATACGTTTACACCGATAAGGATCTCAGAAATCTGAAAAATATGACAAAGGAAAATGACTATGTACTGTTCAACAATGTAAAAATGTGTGATGATGCATTAAGGTTCAGGAGGATCTTGGATGAAATCTAGGGCACCGGCAAAGGTTATACTATTCGGTGAACATGCTGTTGTTTACGGAGAACCAGCTATATCAATGGCAATAAATCTTTATTCTGATGTTGAAATAGAATACAGTTATGAAACAACCATAGATGGATTTAAACCTGATTTCAAATACCATTCATACATTTTAAAGGCGCTTGAGCTGACCGGAATTGAAAGGAATGTTAAAATAAGGACTGAAAGCATGATAGAGAACGCATCGGGCCTTGGATCCTCAGCATCAATATCTGTGGCAACAATTTCATCCGCTCTCGCCCTGAAGAATTCCTGGAAAAAGGATGAAATAGCAAGACTTGCATTTTTAACTGAATACCAGGTTCAGGGAAGGGCAAGTCCGGTTGATACAAGTACAATAACGGCAGGTGGATGTGTTATTGTATCTTCAGATTATAATGAGAATACACTATGGAAAATAGGTGTGGGTGATAAAACCTGGTTTATTTCGAGGGTAAATATTTCAGACCTTAATTTTATAGTTGTTTTTTCAGGTATTAAGGGATCAACAGCCGAACAGGTAAAAAAGGTTTATAATTTTGTATCAAGAAATTCATTCGGTATGGAAATAATAAAGAAAATCGGTGAAATATCAAGGAATAGTTTAAGGGAACTGGAGAATGGTAATGTTGAAAAAATAGGTGAAATGATGAATGAAAATAACAAACTTCTTTCCATACTTGGTGTTGGTCATGAAAAGACAAATGAAATCATGGAAAGCGTTTCCCATTATTCATATGGTGCAAAAATTACAGGTGCAGGTGGTGGAGGATCGGTCATAATACTTCCAAAGAATGAGGATAAGGTGATTGAAACACTGGAAAAAAAAGGTTACAGACCCATGAGGATAAATATTGAAAAAAATGGTGTTTCCTTAATTTAAGAATTTTTCAAATTTCAGGAATTTTTGTTGATGTTATTACCCTGTCATTCTCCTTAAGTTCAATGATCCTTACACCTGCTGTGTTTCTTCCCAGAACAGGTATTTCCTTCACAGGAATCTGAATGGTCATGCCATTCATTGTTTGAACCATTATGGACCCGGCATCATCTGTAACTATCATTGAAACCATGGATCCCGTTAATTTGTTCAGCCTGTGCGCCTTAACACCCATGGCACCCCTGTGCGAAAGTCTGAATTCGGAAATTTTTGTTCTTTTTCCCTTTCCAAATTCTGTCAATGTTAAAAGGTTATCTTCATCCTTTCCTGTTGCCATGCCTATGATTTCATCATTATCCGAGAGCCTTATACCCTTCACACCATATGAATTCCTTCCCGTTGGTCTTATTTCATCCTCACTGAACTTTGTTACAATACCATTCTTTGTACCGATCAAAACAAGATTTTTACCTTCACTGTAAAGAACATCGGCAAGAGAATCTTCACCAAGGTTTATTGCAATTATACCCTTTTTCATGGGGTTTGAAAAGGCTTTAAGCGGTGTTCTTTTCACATATCCTTTTTTTGTAAGAAATATAATATAGCCTGAATCAAATCCCTTTACAGGTATTATCTTTTCAACCCTTTCATTTTCCTCGAGGTTAACATAGTTAATTATATTTTTACCGTTTGCCTTCCTTGATGTTTGAACTATCCTGTAACACTTTAACCAGTACACTTTTCCTTTATTGGTCAAGAGCAAAAGTGTGTCCCTGTTGTTAGCTATGAATATCTGCTTCGGGTAATCCTTTTCACTGTATTCAGTTATGAGACCAACACCCCCTCTGGACTGTTCCCTGTATTCTGAAAGGGGTATTCTTTTTATGTATCCATCCTTTGAAAATGATACAAGAACATTTTCTGGTGGAATTAGATCCTCAACATCCCTTCTGGTTATTTCCTCCATGACTATTTCTGTTCTTCTTTCATCACCATACTTTTCTTTTATCTCCCTAAGTTCTTCAACCATTATCTGGTATATTTTTCTCTCATCAGAAAGTATTCCCTTCAGTTTCTCTATTTCCTCTCTCAAGGATTTTTCTTCATTCACTATTGATTCCCTTTCCATTGCTGTCAATCTCTGTAATCTTAGATCAAGAATCGCCTTTGCCTGCAATTCAGTTAATGAAAACTTTTCAATCAGTGATCTTTTTGCTTCATCATAGTTAAGGGATGATCTTATGGTTGATATCACATCATCAAGGTTATCAAGTGCAATAAGAAAGCCTTTCAGTATATGCTCCCTCTCCTCATCCTTCCTTAGATCATATTCCACCCTTTTCTTTATTATGTTGAATCTGTGATTTACAAACTGTTCTATTAGATCCTTAAGTGTAAAAAGTTTAGGTATGTTATCGATTATTGCAAGATTTATTATGCCATAGGATATTTCAAGCTGTGAATGTTCAAAGAGCTGGTTTAAAACAATATCAACATTTGCATCCTTTTTAAGTTTGAATATTATCCTTATTCCATTTTTGTCCGATTCATCCTTTATGGTCTGTATTCCTGTTATTTTTTCCTCCTTAATGAGAGATGCTATTTTCTGTAAAAGATCGGATTTGTTCACCTCATATGGAATTTCAGTGAAAACTATGCTTCTCTGGTTTTCATCACCCTCAATATGGTATTTTCCCCTCAATTTGAATGTACCTTTTCCTGTTTTATATGCCTCTATTATACCGGAAAAATTAAAAATCTGACCACCTGTTGGGAAATCCGGACCTTTAATGAAATTAATTAGATCATCCACATCCGCATCCCTGTTGTTAATGTAATATATTATGGCATCAATAACCTCAACAATATTATGCGGTGGCATGTTTGTTGCCATACCAACAGCTATACCGGATGATCCGTTAATGAGAAGATTTGGTATCTTTGATGGTAAAACTGATGGTTCCTTCAGCGTACCATCAAAATTCATTACCATTGGCACCGTTTCCTTTTCAATATCCTCAAGCATTTCCTCGGCTATTTTTGTCAACCTTGCCTCGGTGTACCTCATTGCTGCAGGAGTATCACCATCAATGCTTCCGAAGTTACCCTGACCATCAACAAACGTATACCTCATTGAAAATGGCTGTGCCATTCTAACCAGAGCATCATATATGGGTGCCTCACCATGAGGATGGTATTTACCCATCACTTCTCCAACAATCCTTGCACTCTTTTTGTACGGTTTATCATGCGTTAAATTCATTTCATACATTGAATATAAAATCCTTCTCTGTACTGGCTTAAGACCATCCCTGACATCTGGTAAAGATCTACCAACAATTACACTCATTGCATAATCCATGTATGAACTTTTCATTTCCTCCTCAATTGCCCTTGTTTCAACGTTTGCCATATAAACACCTCATACATCTATGTTCATTGCTTCCCTTGCATGCTTCATTATGTATTCCTTCCTTGGCTCAACCCTGTCACCCATAAGAAGTGTAAAAATCCTGTCCGCTTCAGCACCGGTCTCAATATCCACCTTTATCAACCTTCTCGATTCAGGATTCATTGTTGTTTCCCATAACTGTTCAGGATTCATTTCCCCAAGACCCTTGAATCTTTGAACAACAGCACCCTCACCCATATCCTTTAGAACCTTTTCTTTCTCCTCGTCAGAATAAACGTACCTCACTTCCTTTCCCTTCTGTATTTTGTAAAGTGGTGGCTGTGCAATGTAAACATGGCCATTGGTTATAAGATCCCTCATGTATCTGTAAAAGAATGTTAGTAAAAGCGTTCTTATATGCGCTCCATCAACATCAGCATCCGTCATTATTATTATTTTTCCAAATCTAAGTTTGTTTATATCAAAATTTTCCTTAACACCCGTACCGATTGCTGATATCAATGCTTTTATTTCCTCACTCCTGAATGCCCTATCAAGATTTGCCTTTTCAACGTTCAGTATCTTTCCCCTCAAGGGAAGAACAGCCTGGAACTCCCTGTTCCTTGCCTGTTTTGCCGATCCACCTGCACTATCACCCTCAACAATGAAAATTTCCGTTTTACTTCTTTCCTCAAGTGTGCAGTCAGCAAGCTTGCCAGGTAGATCAAGTGTATCGAGAAGATTCTTTCTCTTTACCATTTCCTTAGCCTTCCTCGCAGCCTCCCTTGCCTGGGCTGTGTTGATCACCTTTAATGCAATTAACCTTGCTGTGTTAGGATGTTCCTCAAAATACTTCTTCAGGTTTTTCTGTGTAATTGAATAAACAATACCCTTAACATCCCCATTACCAAGCTTTGTTTTTGTCTGTCCCTCAAACTGAGGTTCAGGATGCTTTACAAGTATTATTGCAGTTAGACCTTCTTTAACATCCTCACCGGTTATGTTTATTTCACCAAGGTTATTCTCCTTAATGTAATCATTTATTACCTTTGTCAATGCTGTTTTAAAGCCAACAACATGTGTTCCTCCCTCCTCCGTATGAATATCATTAACATAACCAAGTAAAGTCTCATATGGTGAATCCGAATACTGGATTGCTATTTCCACATATACAGAATCATTGCTCTCCGAGAAATTTATTATATCATCATGGATGGGGTTGTTTCCTTCATTTAAGAATTTTACAAATTCAACAAGACCTCCATCATATTTAAACTCCTCAACCATGTTGTTTCTAAGATCCTTAAGGACAATCCTTAGACCCCTGTTTAAAAATGCAAGGCTTCTCAATTTTCCCTTAACAATATCGTATTTGAAATTTGTTGTTTCAAAAATTTCGTGATCAGGCATGAAATGAACGTATGTTCCATGGGGTGTATCAATTTCAAGTTTTATATTTTCTGGTAGATCCATACCATTTTTCCATTCACCCAGATCCATGATTCCCGTTTTTTTCTTTCCTCTTTCATATTCCTGATAGTAAACCCTTCCATCCCTCCTAACAACAATCCTGAGCCATTCAGAAAGAAAGTTTACAACATGGATACCAACACCATGCAGACCGCCGGAAACCTTGTAAACCTTCTTGTCGAACTTTGCACCGGAATGGAGTTCTGTAAGAACAATTTCCAGTGCAGGTCTATTGTAAAGTGGATGTATTTCAACAGGTATGCCTCGACCATCATCCTCAACACTTGCCGATCCATCGGGATAAAGTTTTACTATAATGTTTTCGCAAACTCCCGCTAATGCTTCATCAACACTGTTGTCAACAACTTCCATGAGTAAATGGTGTAATCCCCTTTCCTCAGTGCTTCCAATGTACATTCCTGGCCTTTTCCTTACAGCATCTATGTCGCTTAATATTTGTATATTTTCGGCTTTATAATCATTTACATTATTTTCCATACTTAATTTTCTCCTTTTTTATTCATATCTATAATATCTTCTTTAATAAAAATTTTTTCTTATTGCTTTTTCCCTATAAAAAACAATGTTACCATATTGTATATTTTATTAAATATTTTTCTCTTTATGAGAAATTTTTTCCTTTCAATGATTTTAAAATTCACAAGAAGATCTTCCATTTCATTTTCATAAAAATAATGTGTAATTATTCCATTACCCCTCAAAAATGTGTTCTTTTCAATTTCAATTCCCTTACCATACCTGAAATCTTCAACAGAAAACACTTCAACAAAAATGTAACCATTTTTCTTCGTTACCCTTTCAATTTCATTCATGATTCTTTTTCTATCCAACACATGTGATATTATATGAATTGCAAGAACAGCATCAAAACTTTCATCTTTGAATGGCATGTAAAGAGCATTACCAAGTACCCTTTGAAACTTTAAATTCCTCAATGCGTTCATTGAAAAATCTATCAGAATTACATTGTAACCCCTGTCAATAAGATACTTTGATGATTTACCCTGCCCTGATCCTAAATCAAGTATTAGGAATGACTTGTCAAAGTAGTTTATTATTTCTGACCAGTCCCTTTCACCTCTCCAGACTACCCTGCTTCCTCTGTATTCCCTTTCCCATGCCTTACGCTGGTTCTCATACCTCATAGGAATGTAATCTTGCTCTTTCATAAAGCCTTCTCCATAAAAGTTTATTCAGAGAAAAAACAACCAGGACCATAACTATAACATATAGAATGTTCAATGCAACGTTTCCAAGATTGTATGTTGCGTAATCAATGAGATAACCTAGACCCAGAACGAAATAAACAACACCATTCACAACAATGTATTCTGAAACAATTAAAGCATTCCAGCCACCACCCCAGCCAGTTATGCTTCCAGTAATAATTGATGGATAAATGCCCGGGAGAAGAACCTTTCTGATGTACTGCCATCTTGTCAGCCTGAAAGCCCTTGAAACATCATCAAAATCGGATGGGAATGTATTTATTCCAGATAGAACATTGAAAAGTATGTACCATTGCATTCCTGTCATGATGAGAAATATGCTTGCAAGATCCACACCAAATGGCAAATTTATTAACAAAAGAACAAAGAATGGGAATAGGGCCGTTGCAGGAATTGATGCCAGTATTTCAAATA
>JAVRLI010000009.1:0-16142 GCA_031961525.1 Thermoplasmatota archaeon
AGAGTACAAAATTTGCAGGATCCTTCTGAAAAACTCCTTTATTCTTTCTTTCCGCCATTTTACCAAGCTTTACAGGTGCCCTTTGATGACTCACCCTTGTTGTTGTTCTGAATAGAACGGGTGTTTTGAATTTTTCAGAGATTTCAAATGCATAAATGAGAAAATCCTTGGCCTCCTGTGGATTGGATGGTTCAATCAGAGGAACCCTTGCAAGATCCGAATAGTGCCTGTTATCCTGCTCATTCTGTGATGAGAACATGGAAGGGTCATCGCCCGTCATTACAACAAAACCTGCCCTTGTTCCAGCGTAACCCGTACTTATGAAAGCGTCTGATGCAACATTCAAACCCACATGCTTCATGAATGTGAATGATCTAATACCTGACAAGGCTGCTGCTGCAGCTACCTCAATTGCCACTATTTCATTTGTTGAAAACTCAAAGTAAATTCCTGCCTTTTTAGCAATATGTGAAAGAACATCACCTATTTCACTCGAAGGTGTTCCCGGATAGGTTGTTGCAACACCCACACCCGCTTCGAGAAGACCCCTTGCTATGGCTTCATTTCCAAGAAGGAACTGTGTTGTATCATTTTCAAACAACTTATCGTAGGCACTCATTTACCTTCCACCAGACTTTTTGTGAACTTTTCCTTTTCATTCAATATTCTCCAGAACTCATCAACATCCTTCTGTATTTCCGCAATTTCATCATCTGTGAGATGCCTGAACCTTCCCTGTATTTTAAGGTATTCCCTTACAGGTATGGTTTTCTTCGGCCTGTATGTTATGTTATAAACACCATTCTCCACCTCATATAAAGGAAACATGTTGGATTCTACAGCAAGTCTTGCAACCTCAACACTCTTATTGGGTGAAATCCTCCATCCAGTCGGGCATGTTGAATATACATGGTAGAATTTGGGCCCCTTTATTTTCAGTCCCTTCTGAAGCTTTTTAATGTAATCCTCGGGGAAGGCTATACTTGCAGTTGCCGCATAGGGAATATTATGTGCAACCATGATTTCCACCATGTTTTTCTTCTTTTCCTTTTTCCAGTCCCTTACCTTTCCCACCTGCGTTGTTGTTGTCCATGCACCTTTTGGTGTTGATGATGATCTCTGTATACCCGTGTTCATATATGCTTCATTATCGTACATTATGTAGAAAACGTTTTCACCCCTTTCAGCAGCACCGCTTAGCGATTGTATGCCAATATCTGCTGTACCTCCATCACCTGCAAAACCCACAACATTCACATCATTTTTACCTATTGAATCAAGAGCCTCCCTTATACCAGAAATTGCCGCACCCGTTACCTCAAATGCTGTATAAAGCAATGGAACCTCAAGAGCCCTGTATGGATAAACACCAGGAATTACAGCCCAGCAACATGCTGGTATCGTTAAAATTGTATTTTTCCCAAGAGCTTTTAAAGTATACCTCATTGCTATTGTTGCACCGCAACCAAGGCAGGCATTATGCCCTGGAAACATGTATTCTTCCTCTGGAATTGTAATATTTTTCACTCTGACCACCTCTTATCACCCATCAAACCAACCCATTCAAATTCCCTGTCCATTCCCTCCTCACCTATTCTAACGATATCAAGGAAAATTTTTTCGAGTATGGATGGTGTAATATCCCTTCCACCAAGTCCACCGATGTAACCCTTTATTGGTAAATTTTTACCGTACATGGCATTCCTTACCTCCGTGAAAAGTGCACTTCCATGTCCGAACGTATAGCTTCTATCGAAAACACCCACGGATTTTTTATTTTGAAGTATATTTTTTATTTTTTCTGCAGGAAATGGCCTGAAGGATCTTACCCTTAACAATCCCACTGAATATCCTTCATCGTTCAGTTTATCAACAACATCCTTTGCTGTTGATGCCGTACTTCCCATGATAACCAGAATATTTTTTGCTTTATCTGTTGAATATTCTTCAACAAGACCTCCATATCCCCTTCCGAATTTTTTTCTGAACTCTTCATCAACCTCATCAATCTTTGCCTTTGCCCTCATCATTGCCTCGTATCCCTTATATTTGAATTCCATGAATGGACCTTCAGGCATTATCAGGGATCCAAACCCTGCTGGATTTTTAACATCAAGTTTATACTTTGGTTCATATTCGGGTAAGAAATCATCAACAAGTGATTGATCAGGTATATCCACAGGCTCGGTTGTATGAGAAAGAATGAAAGCGTCCTCAATAACCATCACTGGTAAAAGAATTTCTTCACTTTCAGCTATTTTATAAGCCATGAGAACTGTATCAAGAACCTCCTGATTATTTTCCGTATATATCTGTATCCAACCTGTATCCCTCTGTGATACTGTATCCTGCTGATCGCTCCATATTGACCATGGCGGTCCAAGGGCCCTGTTCACAACGCTCATCACAATAGGTAGCCTGGCACCTGATGCCCAGTGAAGCATTTCATGCATCAATGCAAGTCCATGGGATGATGTGGCTGTGAATGTCCTTACACCTGTGTTTTCTGCAGCAATACAGGATGCCATGGCTGAATGTTCGCTTTCAACCCTTATATATTTACCATCAAATTCACCGTTTGCAATGAATTCAGCTATCTTTTCAACAATTGTTGTCTGTGGTGTTATCGGGTATGCAGCAACAACCTTTACCCTGGCAAGCTTTGCACCCCATGCAGCAGCATAATTACCTGTTAACATTTTCATCATTTTCATCACTCCATATTTTCCTCAAGAACCATATCTATACATTTCACAGGGCATTCATTTGCACATATTCCGCATCCTTTGCAGTAATTGTAATCAATTTCAGGAGCATCAAGTTTTGAAATTGCCTGATTTTTTGCTGGATATTTTGTTGAATCCACAATCCTTATTGCAGGTTCGGGACAGAATTTCCAGCATATCATACACCTTATGCACTTACCGTAATCAATAACAGGTCTGAATGTTCTCCACGTACCTGTTTTATTCTTTGTGCTTGGTACGGTTGCAATAGGTGTTGGATACTCATCCATTTTACATCACCTTGGCAGAATTATATGCATCCTTTACAGCATCAATATTCTCATCAACCATTGCCGTAAGGTATTCACTTATTGCCTTTATAATCGATTCAATCTTCACTGTACCGCTCACCCTTGAATATGCACCGAGTATGGATGTGTTCACAATAGGGGCAGATGGTGAACCAAGGTTATGTGATAATGCAATCTCCGATGCATTAACAGTTGCGATCCTTTTTGCATTAAGCTTTATTTCTGATGGATCCTTTGATGTGTTTATGAGAACAAGACCGTTCTCCTTCAATCCTGCAGTAACATTCACCTGGTTCATTAGAGCATGATCAAGAACTATAACATGGTCTGGGTTGTATATCTGCGATTTAACCCTTATGGGCTTTGTGTCAATCCTTGTGAAGGATGTAACAGGTGCACCCCTTCTTTCAACACCGAAGTATGGGAAGGATGATACATGTTTTCCTTCGTAGAAGGCTGCCGATGCAAGAAGTTCAGATGCTATAACAGCACCCTGTCCTCCTCTTCCGTGAAAACGTATTTCCAACATTTATCCGCACCGATACCACATTATCGGATCGTATATTAAAATTTCTTAATCCATAAAGAAAAAAGATTTATTAACCATGGATCATGGGGAAAATGTGTATAGAATTGATGATTTTGATTTCCATCTACCTGAGGAACTTATAGCACAGAAACCGGTTGAACCGAGGGATCACTCAAGGTTGATGGTTGTTAATGATAAAATAGAGCACAGAATGTTTTATGAATTGCCCGCCTACCTTAAAAAAGGGGATGTTATGGTCTTCAATGATACAAAGGTAATAAAAGCAAAATTTCATGCAAAAAAGGAAAGCGGTGGAAAGGTAACACTTATCCTCCTTGATCCAAAAGAAAAAACATTCATTTTTATGGGAAAAAATCCAAGACCTGGATTGAAAATTTATGTTAAAGATGTTGAAGGAAAAATAGTTGAAAAGAATGAAGGAATATGCAAAATAGATTTTAAAATGGAAATGGATGAATTGATTAAAAAATATGGTGAAACACCTTTGCCACCATACATAAAGGAAAAAATTGAAAATGATTCACTTTATCAGACTGTTTATTCAAAAAATGAAGGTTCCATAGCTGCTCCAACAGCAGGGTTGCATTTTACAGAAAAATTGCTTAATGAAATTGATGAAATTGGTGTGAGGAGGGTATATTTGACATTACATATATCATATTCAACATTCAAGCCAATAAAGGAAGAGGATATTATAAAAGAGAAACTACATGAGGAATTTTTTTCAATTCCTGAAGAAACGGCAAAAATAGTCAATAAATCCGGGGGAAGGGTAATAGCGGTTGGTACAACAGTCGTGAGGGCAATGGAATCATCATCACTTGACGGTATTCTCTATCCAGGACTTGGAAAAACGGATATTTTTATAAAGCCTCCCTACAATTTTAAATCAAAAATAGATGCAATGGTAACAAATTTCCATATTCCAAGATCTTCACTGATAATGCTTGTAACAGCATTTGGAGGATACGAGAGGGTGATGAACGCATATTCAATAGCAATTAAAGAAAAGTATAGATTTTACAGCTTTGGTGATGCAATGCTTTTATTTAAAAGAAAAATAAAAAATGTGGATTTATAGTATCAAATATTCTCCGTATTTAAATCAAAGGTTTAGTTTTTTTGCTATCTAACCACTTCACATCTTTTTCCTTATTTTTTTGAAACATATGTTTATACAAAACTTGTACCAAAATATTTAAATTTATAGAAAAAATAAAATCAAATATGAAATCCATAATTGCCTTGGGATTGGTAGCGATTTTTCTGGTATCAGTTGCAATTCCTGGAGCTTACGGTAGCTACCTTAACGTAACAATATATCCACAGAAAAATCTTGCCAGCGTAAACCTCAGCTCAGATACATATTTAATAATAACATACCCTGAGAATAAGAACCTGCAGAATAAAACATGGTCATATACAGCTTCAGCCACGTTCACAAACACATCTGATTGGGCAATATCATTCATCGAAGGTTTCCTTAAATCAAGGTATCAGAACGTGAGCGTTGAAAATATGACTTTGAATTTCACACTGATAGGAACACTGAACTGGACAACATTCCAGTTATACAAGCATGTTACAATAAATCTCTGGCTAACAGGCATTTTCAACAAAACAAAGAGTGAAACAAATGTAAATCTCTCATGGAAGAACTTTGAGGTGAAGGGATCATTCAAGATTAAGGATCACAATGGTGATGAGTTTGAGATAAACGAAATGGGAGATTATCTTAACGGATTCTTCCTTGGATCATTTATGGGAGATAACATGGAAAAGTTAAACAATAAATCAACGCTGAACTTCACAGCCCTTTCAAAACCGTTGAGCGAATGGAACAGAACATACAACCCATCAACAAATACAACAACATTCTCATATACCGCGAGTGAAAACATACTTTTAAATGCAAGTTTAACAATAAATGGAAACAAATATACTCTCCTGCTCAAATACGATCCATCAAGTACAATAACAACACAGGGTTATGCAACAGCATCAGGTGATTCACTTGTTATACTTCCAAATGCACCATCATCAATCAACAGTGGAACAATAATTGCAATCGTTGCTGTTGTTGTCATTGTTGTTGGCATAGTTGCGGCAATTGCTGTAAGAAAGGCTAAAAAATAAAATCTTTTACCATTTTTTTCCTGTTATTTTTTCATATAGTTCAATGTAGAGTTTGCTCACCTTTTCAACCATTTCAGGTGGTAATGGTGGAATATCTGGTTCGGGAAGACCTTTCTCCCTTGCCCTCATTAACTTTTCATGGTAACCTATTTCCCTGTAATATTTTCTCACAAACTCCTTGCTCAGTTCAACAAAATTACCATTCTCATATTCCCTTGCATCCCAGAACCTATCCTCATCCGCCGTACCGAAGGTATCAACAATAACAGGATCCCTTTCCCTATCCATTGCCCATTCCTTTTTTCCATCAACATGTATCAATCCTCTTGAATAAACATCCCTGTTAATTTTTTCATCTATCTTCAGTATCTTTTCCCTTATTTCATCCATTTCCTCCCTTGAGATTCCACCTATTTCCATTGCCTCTTCAAAATCAAGATTTCTATCATACTTTTCAAACTTTGTTGTTACTTCAAAGAATGGTTCAGGTAGGGGTTCACCATAATTTATTTTCTTTAATCCAAGTTCATTTGCTTTTATCTTCCCCTCCCTAATTCTATCATACAAAGATCCTGCAACATAATACCTTGTTATGAATTCAAGTGGAATAAGAAAATTTGAACCATTTTTTAAACCCTTGTTCAGGATCTGAAATCTTTTTACAACCATTCTGTTATTTCCATCAAGTTTAATGAAATGTGTTTTGATTCCCATGGATCCAACTATCTCAAACCAGTGGGCGGATGTTCTGCAAAGAGATTCGCCCTTATGGGGTATCTTTGATGGAATTATTTTATCAAATACGGAAATGTTGTCTGTGAAGTGAAAAAGCAGTGTTTCGCTATCTATAGAATAAACTTCCTTTACCTTTCCAACCTTTATCAATTCCATGAATGATCATTTTCTCTCTTTATTAAAAACTTTCTTCAGAAAAATAGTTCAGGTATTTCCATAACATCCCTGTACTTGAACACAGGTCCATCCCTGCAAACATAATATCTGCCAAGATTACAGTGACCGCACATCCCTATTCCGCATTTCATTCTTCTTTCCAGTGAAAGGTAGATTTTGTCAGGACCAATACCCATTTTTTCAAGCTCCAAGACAGCATATTTCATCATAACAGTTGGCCCTATTAAATAGAAATAAGAATCCTTGTCCTTAATATTTTTGAATAGTGTTGTAACAACACCCACGTTTCCCTTCCAGTTTTCATCCCCTTTATCAACAGTTACCTGAACATCAAAGTATTTTTTCCATTGGTTCAGTAGATCCCTGTAAACAAGATCCTGGGGTGATCTTGCACCATAAAGAAGCTGTAATTTGTACATTTTCTTCGAAAGTGAATATTCAATGTATGATCTTGCAGGTGGGAGACCTATGCCTCCAGCTATCAATGTAACATTTTCCTTAATGGGAAAACCCTTACCGTATGGCCCCCTTATACCAATTTCATCATTCTTTTTCATTCCATGCATTGCGCTTGTTACATAACCAGCTTTTTTTATACTGAATAATAAACCATCCTTCCAGCTTGCAACAGAAATGGGTATTTCACCGTATCCCTTTATTGATATTTCATAGAACTGACCTGGTAATGGATCCTTTCCTATTGTATTTTCAATAAGGAATGATTTTACATCCGGTGTTTCATCCCATACATCAATTATTTTTGATTTTACAGGTATCATTTTTCCACGCTCCTTATAACATCCCTGATATCAATGTTCACTGGACACACCTCAATGCATCTTCCACAGCCAGTGCATAAATAATAACCATAGTTTTCGTAATGGAATTTCAGTTTGTGGAGAAATCTCTGCCTTAACCTTAGGTCAAGTGTGGGTCTCGGGTTCACATTTCCTGCAAGCTTTGTAAAACCTGAAAGTATGCATGAATCCCATTCCCTGTACCTTTCATCACAATCATCGTAAACATCAAAACAGAAGCATGTGGGACATGCATAGTTACATCCACCGCATGAAATGCATCTCTTTGAGAATTCCTTCCACAATGGATTGTTCCAGTCAAGGTTTTTGTACAAATTTTCAACATTTAAACTCTTCATTTTTCTGTAAAATTCCTTTTCAGCATTTTCAGCAAGTTCCAGATCCCTATTTTCTGCAATTTCAAAAAGATCATTTATGAGTTTTTTATCAACCGCTTCAACAAGATAATATTCGCCCAGATCTGTGAACTGCATGTAGAAATGATCCCTGAGCCTTGGACCGTAAAAGGTTGTGCAAAAACCGTATTGGCACGGTTCTTTGCACACAAAATTAATGAAATATGTGTTTTTTCTTCTCTTTTCATATTTTTCATCCCTGTATTCACCCAGGAACACGTCATCAAGCATTGCATATGCCCTTAGATCACAGCTTCTCACACCAATTACAACCCTTTCTTTTGTATAATCATTTGAAAATATATTCTCATTCACAGGAAATATAATTTCCTTGGGCCCAAGTAATGTTCTTTCATCAACAAATTCATCACCATTCTTTAGGATTTTGAAAACAGTTTCTCCATGAACCCTGGCAGGTCCCCAGACCTCGTAATTTTTTATTAACCATTCAATGTACTTTTTTAAATTTTCCTTTTTTAACCTGAATATCATTGGATCACCTTCTTTATTATTTTCACAGCGGTTACCTTCAATTCAGGTATTTTCGCTTGAGGATCCATGTGTGGATTGGTGATCCTGTTCACAGGTGTTTCGCTGTAATGGAACGGCATGAACAAAACTCCCCTGGGGACAATATCCGATACCCTTGCCTGAACATCCACCTCACCGTACTTTGATTTTAATGTAACGTATTCCTCGTTTCTTATTCCAAGTGATTTTGCATCCTCCGGATTTATTTCAACAAATGGTGATGGCGCCTCCCTTTCAAGTATGTTTACCTTCCTTGTCATAGTGCCCGTATGGAACTGATAATAAATTCTTCCTGTTGTTAAAATGAATGGATATTCACTATCCTGGAAATCCGATGGCCTTTCCCAGTATGATGGCATAAACCTTCCCTTCCCCCTTGTGAATTTTTCCCTGTGAAGTATCTCCGTTCCATTACAGTTTACAACTGGCCATTGAATTCCAATTTCACCAAGACAATCATAATTTATTCTATTATACTGTGGGACAAGTTTTGAAATTTCAGCCATTATCTCCTCCGAAGAACTGTAATTCCATTCATAACCCATTTTTCTTGCAATAAGCTGAAAGATTTTCCAGTCATCAAGCACATTTCCCGGAGGATCAAGGAAGGGTCTTATAAGCTGTATCCTCCTTTCCGTGTTTGTGAATGTACCAATCTTTTCAGCAAAGCTTTTGCTGGGTAAAATTATATGGGCAAGGGATGCTGTTTCCGTCATAAAAATATCCTGAACAACAAGGAATTCAAGATTTTTTAATGCTTTTTCAATCATTTCTATTTCAGGTTCGGATATCATAGGATTCTCTCCCATTATGTACATTGCCTTTATTTTTCCTCTGTATGCTTCCTGAAACATTTCAGTGAGTGAAAGGCCAGGATTGGATGGTAATTTACAGTTCCATGCCTGTTCAAAAACCCTTCTTCCATTCTCATCGTATACCCTTCTGTATCCAGGAAGGAAATCACATAGAGCACCCATATCGCTTGAACCCTGAACATTGTTATGCCCCCTCAATGGCGCAACACCTGTTCCGGGTTTTCCAACATTTCCTGTTAGCATGGCGAGATTGGCGATAGCCTGTACATTCTGTGTTCCCTGAACATGCTGTGTTATTCCCATTGCATAAAATATTATGGATCTTGATGTGGCATAGAGTACGCTTGCCTTTTCTATAAACTCAGGATCAACTCCCGTTATCCTTGAACCCCTGTCAAGATCGTAGAAATCTATGACCTTCAAATATTCATCAAAATTTTCAGTCCTTTCATCTATGAATTTTTTATCATAAAGACCCTTCTCAACTATAACATTCGCCATTGTGTTCAATAAAGCAAGATCCGTTCCTGGCAAATGCCTTAAATGTACTGTTGAATAGTTTGTTAACTGGATCTTCCTTGGATCCGCAACAATGAGCTTTTTACCATTCATAACATTCTTTATTATCCTTGATCCTATAATTGGATGCTGTTCCGTTGTGTTTGATCCTATAACAAAATAAAGTTCTGCATTGTCAATATCAGCTATTGAGGTGGTCATGGCACCGCTTCCGAATGTGGAAATCAAACCTTCTATTGTACTTGCATGACAGCTTCTTGCACAATGGTCAACATTGTTTGTTCCAAATACCTGTCTTGCAAGTTTCTGCATTAGATAATTGTCCTCATTTGTGCACTTTGCGCTTGCCTGGAATGCTAATGAATCAGGACCATATTTTTCCCTAATTTCTTTAAGGTTTTTAACAACAATGTCAATTGCTTCATCCCATGAAATTTCAACAAATCCATTCTCCTTCCTTTTCATGGGATTCTTTAACCTTTTCTTTGAGCTTACAAAATTAAAACCCTTCCAGCCTTTAATGCACAATGTGCCATAATTTATATCGTCCCTTTTTGATGGTACAACATTTATTATTCTTTTACCATCAGTGTTAACAATAACGTTACACCCTACCCCACAGTAAGGGCATACTGTTCTAACCTGCATAGTGTTAAAATGGATTCAAATAAAAAAATTTTATTGAAAAAATTTCAATAAAGATTTTCAGCTTTTGTGAGTTTTTCCTTCAACTGATCAAGTGAAAGACCTTTGTTTTTCCTTATTGTTTCAATGAGCCTTGGTACGATATCATAAAGATCTCCAACCAATGCTATATCAGCGTATTTGAATATTGGTGCGTTCGGATCCTTGTTTATTGCGATAACAAATTCTGAATATTTCATACCCGCTACATGCTGGACAGCACCTGAAATTCCAACAGCAATGTAGAGCTTTGGCCTTACTGTTTTTCCAGTCTGCCCAACCTGCCTGTCCCTTGTCATCCAGCCTATGTCAACAGTAGGTCTTGAAGCCGCAACAATTCCATTGAGTTCTGCTGCAAGTTCCTCAAGAAGTTTGAATCCCTCCTTTTTGCCCAGGCCCATTCCTCCAGCGACAATTACATCAGCTGTTGTTATATCAATCTCTTCCTTCGGTTCAACCTTTATTACCTTTGTATTTACCTGATCCTCTGGAATATCTTTTTCAATTACCTCTATTTCTCCCTTTCTTCCAGGTTCCCTCTTTGCAGGTGGAAATGATCCGGGTCTTGCTGATGCCATTTGTGGCCTGTTGTTTTTACAAAGTATATCCGCAAGGATTGTTCCACCGAAGGCCGGCCTTCTTGCAATAAGGAGCTTTGTCTGTGGATCTATGTCAAGTTCAGTACAGTCTGCTGTCAATCCAGTTATGGCTGAAACAGCTATTCTTGGTGCAAGATCCCTTCCATTATGTGTTGCACCAAATATGAAATATTTTGGTTTCCTTTCTTTAACAAGATCCATTATTGCATTCCTGTATGGTATTGTTCTGTAATGTCTGTAAACCTTGCCTTTAACAAAAATAACCTTATCAACGCCATATTCAATCATTTCTTTCGCAATTTCATAACCATCATCATCGGCAAGTAAAACACCAACAAGCTTTTCTCCCGCCTTGTTTGCAAGTATCCTCCCTATTCCTGCCATCTCAAGTGAAACCTTTGCAAGCTTTCCATCGTTCTGTTCTATGAATATCCAGAAATCCTTATATTCTTCAGGGTTTGGTGTTGGTTTTGCACAAAGGTTCTTCATTACAGCAACCCCCTTTCCTTAAGAACATAAACTACCCTGTCAAGTTCCTTTGGCTCAATTTTGATAGTTTTCCTTGGCATTTCCTCCACAGTTTTCATGTCCTTTACAATGGTTGGTGAGCCCTTTAAACCTACACAGTTTGGATCAAGTCCAAGTGCCTTGTTATCCAGGATTTTTACACCCTTTTTGTATGCATCGATCTTTTTCCTCAGCGTTGGTTCCCTTACTTTGTTTGCATTTAATGTGATCGTTACAACGCATGGCTTTTTGATTTTCAGAGTTTCCGTTGCACCTTCAATTTCTCTCTCCACTATAAAGTAGGGATCCTGGTAATCAATATCCTTAACGTATGTTGCCTGTTCAACATCAAGGAATTCAGCTATTCCCGGACCAACATGACCGGTGGATGAATCCGTTGTTTCCTCACCACAGATTATCAGGTCAAAGTTTCCAAGTACCTCTGCTGTTTTTGCAAGAGTTAAAGATGTGGGGAATGTATCAGCTCCAGCAAGTACCCTATCCGTAACGAGAACTCCCTCATCAGCCCCCATGGCCATCATTTCAAGGATCGCACTTTCAGCCATTGGTGGACCCATGCTTATTATTGTTACAAATGCACCATACTTTTCCTTTAACCTTATTGCCGCTTCCGTTGCATTTTTATCGGGCGGATTAACAACATTTCTTGCTTCTGCCCTGTTCAATGTCTTTGTTACAGGATCTATTGTTATATCCTGACTATCAGGAACCTGTTTTATCATTACAGCTATCCTCAGCATTTCAATCACCCATACTTGTATATTATACCATGGTTTGATTTTGGATAGTGCCAGGAAACGGATCCCCTGTCACAGGCAATTGAACAGGTTCCGCATTCAACACAATCTTCGTAGTTAAAAACAATTTTTCCATTAATAAGGTTGTAACAGTTTGCGGGGCATGCAAGAACACAGAAATGATGTGGGCATTTTTCACAAATTTCCTCATTTATTGTTATATGTGCATATTCCTTGTCAATATCGTATTTGTTCAATCCCAATCTTTCTTTTATATCCATCATAATCACAACCTCCTGTATATCTTAATCAATTCAGTCAGCATTTCTCCATATCCTGTACCGATAGCCCTTGTACATGTGGAGAAAATCTCACTGACTTTCTTCTTCGGTAATCCCCTCTCCCAATATATTTCAAGGAGAGTTCTTTCAAGTAAAGTTGGGAAAACTTCATAAAGGTATGGATCCGTTAGAACCTTCCTTATACTCCTGAACCTTCTCATATCCTTTAGAACATAAGTTTCATTAAGCTTTGTTTCATAAAGTGAAAGCATGGATGATGAGAAATTGTTCTTTTTCTTTGCCTCTATCACAGTTTCTGCAGCTTTTATTCCGGAAACAATTGCATAGTTCATACCCTGTAGAACAAGACCATTACTGAATGCAAATCCTGCAGCATCCCCAAGTAAAAGGTAACCATCACCATATATCCTTTCTGCAAGATCAAGCCCGCTCTCAGGAATTAAATGTGCACCATATTCAGCAGGCTTTCCACCATCTATGAGAGGCTCTATGGATGGATGTTCCTTGAAAATTTCAATTAAATCGTATGCCTGAAAATCTCCTCTCTTTCTAAGAGCTTCAAGGGGAATTACAACTCCGAGTGATATTGAATCCTTGTTTGTGTAAAGGAATCCTGCTGCCCTTAAATCCTTTGCAAAACCTAGAAGGTATTCAATTGCTGTACCCTCTCCATTCTTTAGATTAAAACGATCCTCAATCTTCTGTGAACTCAACTTAATTATTTCCTTTATACCAATTGATACATCCTCATCTCTCATGGGCCTTCTTATCCCAGCCTCTATTGAAAGCCTTGAGTTTATACCATCAGCAAGAAGGACAACATCACCTGTTATCACATCCCCACCCTGCTCAATGCCAATAACCTTCTTATCCTTGAAAACAAGTTTCTCAACAGTAATTCCAGGTATTACGAGAGCTCCTGCCTCCCTTGCCTTTTTTGCAAACCATGGATCAAACTTTGCTCTGAGCAGGGAATATGCAACCTTTTCCTTTTCAAAAAATTTTGTTCTGAAATCTATGTATGTTGATGATTCTTCCGTTAGAAAACCGATTTTTTTGTTTGTAATGTATCTTTCAATCGGCGCTTCCTTTGCCCAGTTTGGAATGATCTGTGCAAGATCATTGCCCCATAGAACACCACCCGATAGGTTCTTTGTCCCAGGAGGGTCACCGCGATCAACAAGAAGAACATTCAAACCACTCTTTGCCATCACGTAGGCTGCTGCTGAACCGGCATTTCCAGCTCCAACAACAATTGCATCAAATTCTGACATCTTTCTGGATAACGAAAATGTAAATATAAATCTTTATGATTTTTTAATTTAATGCGGAGGGGGAGATTTGAACTCCCGAATCCCTATGGAAGTGGACCCTAAATCCACCACCTTTGGCCAGGCTCGGTAACCTCCGCTTTAAATCAATATTGAAAAATGATATTTAAGTTTCACCAAAAAAATAAAAAAGTTTAGAAAAGGCCTTTTTTATAAAAGTTTTTAACAGTGAATGCATCAATCTTCCATGTTGGGCCAAGCTGTGAGGCAAGCTGCATCAACTGATCAAGTGATTCAGCTTCCCAATGGCACACGGCAACATTCTTATTTTCTGCAATATCTATGCTTATCAATTTCACCGTTCTTGGAAGCTTTTTCTCCTTTGCCATTGTAACAACCCTGTTTGCAAATTCAAATACCTTCTCCTTCTGCGCATCCTCCCATGTATGTATCACTACAATGTTCACCATGATTATAAATAAAATGACCTTAAATATAAATTTTACCATAGAATTTTAAAAAATAATTTCGACAATGTTAAATATTTTTTTGTAATTTTTTATTCTGATGAACATAAGGATAGTGGAGATTGAAAAACCTTCAGAAGATGTGAATGTGATAGTTGGACAGACACATTTTATAAAAAGTGCTGAAGATATCTATGAATGCCTCATCACATCATCCCCGGGAATAAAATTCGGAATTGCATTCAATGAAGCATCTGGAAAAAGGCTTGTAAGGTATGAGGGAAACGATTCAGAATTAAAGGAATTTGCAATAAAAAATGCATTGAATGTTTCCGCCGGCCATTTTTTCATAATTTTGATAAAAAATGCCTATCCTATAAATGTACTGAACAGTTTAAAGAACGTTCAGGAAATAACGGAAATATTTGCAGCGACAGCAAACCCTTTGAAAATAATAGTTGCTGAAGAGAATGAGAGTGCAGGTGTGATCGGTGTTATGGATGGTTACAAACCACTGGGTGTGGAGAATGAAGAGGATAAAAAGGAAAGGAAGGAATTTCTTAGAAAAATAGGATACAAGATAAAATGAACATATACGATATAGAGTGGAAATATTACGATTTTCTTTATGGTGACTATGTTCAGGATATTCATATGTACAACAGGTTGATAAAAAAAGGCAGAGTGCTTGAACTGATGTGTGGAACTGGCAGGGTCTGTCTTAATCTTAATAATGCAGAAGAAATTGTTTGTTTAGACATTGATGAAAGAATGTTAGAACAGGCAAAAAGGAAAAGTTCAGGAAAAAATGTTAAATTCATCCAGGGAGATGTTTTAAAATCCGATATTGATGGAAAGTTCGATTTTATTATAATTGCACTTAATTCAATCCTACTTTTCAGCAACAGGCAGAAAAAAATTTTGCTAAAAAAAATTAAGAAAAATCTTATGGAAAATGGAAAAATTATAATTGATACCGTTTTACCACCAGAATTTGTTGAGAATGTTGTTTACCTTGGTGACCATAAAGCGAGTAAAGATCTTGAAATCTGGAGGTTCTTTGTCCCTGAATTTTCTGAAGATATGAAAACATTATACCTTACCTACATTTACGATATAATTGAGAATGGAAAATTAAGAAGGGAAAGTGCTATCCTAACACTCTATCCCGTTAGCTATGATGATATGGAGGATATTGCAAATGATAGCGGTCTAAAAATATTTAATGTTTATGGATCCTACAATTTTGATAAATTTGATCCTGTTAAAAGTGAAAGAATGATTCTGGTAATGGGATTGAAATGAATGCGGAAGAATTTCTTGAAAATGTTGAAAAACTGAAGGATCTTAATAAAGATGCGCCGATAATAGTTGAAGGAAAAAGGGATTATTTTGCACTGAAAAAAATGGGAATAGATGGAGAAATAATAATTTTCAACTTTGGTTATTCAATACCGTTGTTCTCGGAGATTATTGCACAAAAATATAGAAAGGTAATACTTTTGTTTGATTGGGATGAAAGGGGAAATATTCTTACAAAGGAAATTTTTAAAAATCTTTCTGCATTGGGTGTTCAATGTATTCTTGATTCAAGGGAAAGTTTCCAGAGGTTTTTAAAGAGTGCAAGTAGCGTTGAGGACCTATTTCCCATCTATGAAAATATTCTTGAGGAAGTCCTTTCCGGAAAGGATCCCAGAAAGGTAAGAAAATTTCCCTCTTACAAAAAATCCAAGGTCAAGGATAAATCCAGAAATAAGTTTTGAGGGTGTTAGATCAAAAAGGAATTTTTCATCGTACTTTTTAAAATTTATTTTCAAATCAGTATATTTAATTGACGTGCC
>JAVRLI010000010.1:0-15336 GCA_031961525.1 Thermoplasmatota archaeon
GTTTGCTTTCATCACTTAAGGGTGTTGGAAAAATAGATAACCTGGAAATAAAGATGAAATTTTAGGAAAATTATTTAACCAGTTAATCTATTTGTTCGATTGGGTGAAATTATGAAAGTATGGCTGGTAAAGGATATAATGTCAGGTAATATTTTGCAGCTGGATAAGGATACAATAATATCTATGGCTGTTAAGGATATGATTGAAAAAAACATGTATGCAATTATTGTTCTTGATAATAATTCACCTGTTGGAATTGTAACAGAAAGGGATTTTACAACAAAGCTTCTTGCAAAAAACATGGATCCTAACAAGGAAAAACTCTCCTCCATAATGAGTTCACCACTTATAACAATAAAACCAAATGATAGTGTTGATAATGCTGCAAGGTTGATGGTGAATAAAAAAATAAAAAAGTTACCTGTAATGGAAAACAGCAAGGTAATTGGTATTTTAACGGAAGATGACATAATCAGGATTGCACCAGATCTGATTGTTCTTGCAAGACAGGAGGTAACTGATTGGAATTCTGAAATAGTAAAATGGCTAACATCCGGATCAGACAAATCGGAGGATCCTGTGAATCTTATATGGGATGTTAAGGTGGAGGGAAATGTTATTATAGCCGAGCATCCAAAAATACCTTTTGCACTACATGTTATTGTTGGTAACAGATTCGTAAGGCTGAATGTTTTCACAGGACTTGAAACAGCACTCCTTGAACCAATTCAAAGGTTGGATATTGCGAGAAAATTGCTTTTCCTCAACGATAGAATAAACCTTGTCAAGTATGTTATAAGGGGAATAAATGAAGAGATTGTATTAAGTTCGGAACTGGATCTTGTTTCAATTACAAAGGAAGAGTTCAATGATGCTTTAACTGGTCTAATAACAGCTCTGTTCATGATGGTTAAGGAATTCAAGCTGGAGGAAGAATTCAACAGACAGGTAACTGAAAGAATAATTCTTATGGTAAAGGAGAGAATGGAGAAGGGAGAGAAAAGGGAGGATCTTCTGAATTTTCTAATAAACAAGGTTGGAATGGATAGGAACAGTGCAGAAAAATTGCTTGATGAAATAATTAAAAGTACACAAAGATACAAACCTGAGGATCTGTCGGCGTACAGATAAAATAAAAAATCATTTCTTATTTTTAAATTTTTTAAATTAGATAAACAACATGGGCAGTAAGTTAAGTGCCTGTGGCCAATTTTTTTCGTAGGAGGTGATCCATCCGCAGGTTCCCCTACGGATACCTTGTTACGACTTAACCCTCCTCGCCGACCCTGGGTTCGAACCTGCCTGACGGTCAGGGCCTCACCCAGAACCGACTCGGATGGTTTGACGGGCGGTGTGTGCAAGGAGCAGGGGCATATTCACCGCGGACTGTTGATCCGCGATTACTACGGAATCCACCTTCATGAGGGCGAGTTACAGCCCTCAATCCGGACTACGAACGGGTTTCGGGATTACCTTCCTCTTTCGAGGTCGGAACCCATTGTCCCGTCCTTTGTAGCGCGCGTGTAGCCCTGAGGATTCGGGGCATACTGACCTACCGTCGACCCCTCCTTCCTCTTCCTTAGCGGAAGCGGTCTCCCTAGAGTGCTCCCATTCCCGAAGGAATGGGTTGGCAACTAGGGATGGGGGTCTCGCTCGTTATCACACTTAAGTGAATGCCCTACGGTACGAGCTGACGATGGCCATGCACCACCTCTCCAGCTGTTGTTCGGGTAAAGTCTTCGGCTTGACCCACATACGCTGGTCTCCTCAGGTGAGTTTTCCGGCGTTGAATCCAATTAAACCGCACGCATCCTCCCGTTGCGGTGCTCCCCCGCCAATTCCTTTAAGTTTCAACCTTGCGGCCGTACTCCCCAAGCAGCCCGCTTAACACCTTCGCTCCGGCACGGCCTGCTCCCGTAGAACAGGCCACACCAAGCGGGCAGCGTTTACAGCTAGGACTACCCGGGTATCTAATCCGGTTTGCTCCCCTAGCCTTCGTTCCTCATCGTCGGAGCCGTTCAAGCCGGACGCTTTCGCCACAGGTGGTCCCTTTGGGATTACAGGATTTCACTCCTACCCCAAAAGTACCTCCGGCCTCTCCCGGTCCCAAGCTTTGCAGTCTCCCCGGAATTCGAACCGTTAAGCGGCCCGATTTACCCAGGGATTTACAAAGCCGACTACGAACGTTTTAGGCTCAATAAAAGCGGCCACCACTCGAGCTGCGGGTATTACCGCGGCGGCTGGCACCCGTCTTGCCCAGCCCTTATTCCACAAGCTTTTTAGGCTTGTGAAAAGCCTCCCCAAAAGGAGAGGCACTCGGGTTCCCCTCGTCGCGCTTTCGCGCAGTGCGAAGGTTTCGCGCCTGCTGCGCCCCGTAGGGCCTGGGTTCGTGTCTCAGAACCCATCTCCGGGCTCCCCCTCTCAGGGCCCGTACCCGTCTTAGGCTAGGTGGTCCGTTACACCACCTACTACCTGATAGGCCGCAGACTCACCCTCTGGCGCTTGCGCTTTCAGTATTCAAGCCTTCCAGCATTGAATACCTATGGGGTATTAGCCTCAGTTTCCCGAGGTTATCCCCCACCAGAGGATAGATTATCCGCGTGTTACTGAGCCGTGCGCCGGTGTCTTGCGACCCCATGACTCGCATGGCTTAGTCGGAACCCGATAGCAGTGGCCTCCGGCAGGATCAACCGGTGTTATAAAAGGGAGTATGGTAATTATTGGCCACAGGTTTCACCCTTACTGCCCATGTTGGATTTGAGAGTTCCTCAGTTTTTCTCAAATCCCCACTTTATTGGCAAATGCTGAACTGTTTCATTCATTATCAGGGAATTACTCCCCAATCCTGAAACACACCGTTCATTTGCCAATGGGTAAAGAATTGTAATAATGTTCCGGTATATAGTTATTTCGCCAATATAAATTTGATAATTTTGAAATTATAAAAAAATTTAAAGAATTGGAATATAAAGAACTTCGCCTGGATAAATTGTTGTGTTTGTAAGACCATTTGCATCCATTATATACCAATAATAGCTTCCATTACCATAGGCCAAATATGCAATATCCCAGAGAGTATCACCTGATTGAACAGTATAATAGTAACCCTGTGTTGGAGAAATTTTGTAGCTGAAATTCTCTGGTTGAAGATAAAGAATTGTGCACCATCCAACTGTGCCATCAGAGAAATAAACAGGTACCCAAACATAGCCATTGTTATCTGTCATCCGACCAAATTCAATTGTTCCAAAAGCACCATGCGGTTCCTGTTTTATTATTGTATAGGATGTGCCCGGACCAGTTCTAACGTTTAAATAAGATGCTGTCACATATACTGTTGAAGATGGCCAGTAATTATCATTTTCAGTATAATATCCAGATGCTCCAAGAGATGTGAGGCCCTGGACAGCTGACCATCCAACTATATCATCAGAATAGGTCACCGGTGCCCAAATGTAACCATTATTGCTAACCTGTGTACCAAAATCTATTACTCCCTAGGCACCATAGCTTTCAGTTGCAATAATGGAGTATGATGTTCCTGGACCTGTTCTCACATTTATTGAACTCCATACTACCTGAACAAGCGTCCCGGGAATAAATTGATTTGTTAAAGCTGTGAATGTTATAGCCTGATTAACATTCATTCCATTAACATTTATTGTTCCTGACGATGGATTTGCTGTATATCCATTCATATTACCAACACTGAAAGAATATGAATCATTGGGTTCACTGAATGTTATTGTGTTTGTACTCGATGACTTTGTTGTTCCAGCAAGTGTTACCGACCATGTTGTTCCTGATGGTAATCCATTCTCCGTGAACGTTACTGTGTATGTTCTTTGTGTTGTTCCAGAATATTTAAAGTTATAAAGAAGAGACCATAGATTTTGTGAGTAGGGAAATCCACCCTTCTGATTCATTGAACATACACCAATACCGTTTATGTTGTTCTGCTCAGTATAATTTATTCTTTCGCTCATTTCACTTTGAGTGAACAGCGCATTTGTGTTTGGATTTGTTGTGGAAAGAAGAATTACTATCTGATTAATGGATAGATAGTTTCCAACAGTATTTAATATTGATGAAGCAGCAGATTGAAAACTATATGTACCTAAAAATAGCCTTCATAACATATTGGCATAACATAATCAACATTAATGGTAGTATAAGGATGATAGAAATAATAGAATAGTTCGGAATTGGGAACACCATTATATGCGAGTGTTATTGCAACAGCAAGTTTGAGATTGTGGGAATGTAATGCATTTGCAAAGTTATTCAAAAATTGAATAAAATTATATGCATCACTCTGTGTAAAATCAGAAACGGATGGTGGCTCAAAGTCTATGGAATAACCAGCATAACCGTTGTTCTGGGCATATGTTATAGCTGAATTAATAAATTCTGTCTGAACACCATTTATATTATTTATAAGATTTTCAACGTTTGATATTTTGTAATCGTTTACTATCATTGGCCAGGCTGCAACTCCTAAAGATTGCAATGTTGATGTGACACCTTGATCACCAAAGTAGTTTAGAGAGCCATTAGAATTAAGGTCAAACGCTTCATATTGAAACCATCTAATAACATTTTTGTTGTTACTTATATCCTGACTATAACCACTATAAACGGGATATAAATATGGCATTACCACTTTTGAAAAGAAAAAGAATTAGAGGCGAGAAAAGTTAAATGTTTTAAGGATATTACTTCCATTGACTTTTATTGTTCCTGATGATGGACATGCTGTATATCCGTTCACACTTCCTACACTGAATGAATATGAACCATTTGGTTCACTGAAACTTATTGTGTTCGTACTTGATGACTTTGTTGTTCCTGCTAAAGTTACTGACCATGTTGTTCCTGATGGTAATCCACTCTCTTTAAAAGTTACTGTATATGTTGTTTGTGTTGCTGTGCCTGAATATCCTATAGTGTATATGTTCGGATATGAATTATCATGGTAGAGTGTCCCTCCGGAATACCAGTAATCCTGTACATAGTTGAATGATGATGAGGATGGTGATGATGTGTATCCCCACTTTACACTTCCAGATGCTAAATATACGTTAAGATAATAGTTCGTATTTCCATTCAACGTTGTTGTCGGTATGCTTACATTGTACCAGTATTTTCCACTTACAACATTAACTGTTGTGTTTGCAAGTTTATCTGCCTTCCACAATGAACTCCCTATGCTGAACTTTATGCTTCCACTTCCAGATAGGTATAATACAACAAAATTAACGTTAACAGTGCTCGATCCAACAGTGAATGCTTCAGCTTCAGGTAAGCTGTATGTGGATATGCTTGTTGAATTCACATATGAATAAACTTTTACAACATTTTGTGCTGATGCTGTGAATGTTATTGCCTGATTCACATTTGCTCCATTAACATTTATTGTTCCTGATGATGGACTTGCTGTGTATCCATTAACACTTCCTACAGTGAATGAGTATGAACCGTTCGGTTCACTGAATGTTATTGTATTAGTGCTTGATGACTTCGTTGTTCCAGCTAAAGTTACAGACCATGTTGTTCCGGATGGCAATCCACTCTCAGTGAACGTTACTGTGTATATCGTTGGTGTTGGTGATGATGTTCCTGAGTATCCTATAGTGTATATGTTCGGATATGAATTATCATGGTAGAGTGTCCCTCCGGAATACCAGTAATCCTGTACATAGTTGAATGATGATGAGGATGGTGATGATGTGTATCCCCACTTTACACTTCCAGATGCTAAATATACGTTAAGATAATAGTTCGTATTTCCATTCAACGTTGTTGTCGGTATGCTTACATTGTACCAGTATTTTCCACTTACAACATTAACTGTTGTGTTTGCAAGTTTATCTGCCTTCCACAATGAACTCCCTATGCTGAACTTTATGCTTCCACTTCCAGATAAATATAATACAACAAAATTAACGTTAACAGTGCTCGATCCTACAGTAAATGCTTCAGCTTCGGGTAAGCTGTACGTTGATATGCTTGTTGAATTCACATATGAATAAACTTTAACAACATTCTGTGCTGATGCTGTGAACGTTATTGCCTGATTTACATTTGCTCCATTAACATTTATTGTTCCTGATGATGGACTTGCTGTGTATCCGCTCACACTTCCAACACTGAATGAATATGAACCGTTCGGTTCACTGAATGTTATTGTATTAGTGCTCGATGACTTTGTTGTTCCAGCTAATGTTACTGACCATGTTGTTCCCGATGGTAATCCACTCTCTGTGAACGTTACTGTGTATGTCGTTGGTGTTGGTGATGATGTTCCAGAATATCCTATAGTGTATATGTTCGGATATGAATTGTCATGGTACAGTGTTCCTCCAGAATACCAGTAATCCTGTACATAGTTGAATGATGATGAAGATGGTGATGATGTGTATCCCCACTGCACACTTCCAGATGCTAAATATACGTTAAGATAATAGTTTGTATTTCCATTCAATGTTATTGTAGGTATGCTTACATTGTACCAGTATTTTCCACTTACAACATTAACTGTTGTGTTTGCAAGTTTATCTGCCTTCCACAATGAACTCCCTATGCTGAACTTTATGCTTCCACTTCCAGATAAATATAATACAACAAAATTAACGTTAACAGTGCTCGATCCTACAGTAAATGCTTCAGCTTCGGGTAAGCTGTACGTTGATATGCTTGTTGAATTCACATATGAATAAACTTTAACAACATTCTGTGCTGATGCTGTGAACGTTATTGCCTGATTTACATTTGCTCCATTAACATTTATTGTTCCTGATGATGGACTTGCTGTGTATCCGCTCACACTTCCAACAGTGAATGAGTATGAACCGTTCGGTTCACTGAAAGTTATTGTGTTCGTGCTTGATGACTTTGTTGTTCCAGCAAGTGTTACTGACCATGTTGTTCCAGATGGTAACCCGCTTTCTGTGAAAGTTACTGTGTATGTTGCTGATCCTGAACCAAGGCCTTTTACTATCTGTGTAAAGTTCCAGGCATTAATTGATCCCCAACCTGTTGGATAGTCCCATCCAGCTTTGGCATAATAAGTTGTTTGACCTTTATGATAACCTGATGGCGTTTGTGTAACATCATAATATGGTTTAAGTGAATATGTGCTTTGGTTTGCACCAATCTGATAGAATAAAGGATCTATAAATCCAAATTTCTGGTTCAAATATGCTGCCATGCTTGCAACAATGCCGGCAACAACAGGTGATGAAACGGATGTACCTGCTACAGAATTCCATGCACCGTTCACATATATCAATGTATTGTTACCTATGGCAGCTATATCAGCAACATTTCTGCCTGATGTTGATCCACCGTTATTTATAACTGCAGGAATATTTTGCCAGCTTGGAATGGGATAAACTGTACTTGTTCCGCTTGTTGTTCCCCAGTGATCACCATTACTGGTTGTACTCCTAGAATCATACCATACAATCTGGGATTTTATAGGATTGTTTAATGGTGTACCTGCACCGTTATAGGAACCTGCCACACCATTCAGTGTTAATGTTGTACCACCCACTGCAACAAATCCAAATGTGTTCTGAGCATCGTTTGCAGGGTTACTCTGCGTACTTGTATCTCCGTCATCTCCTGCGGATGCAAATACTGTTGTTCCAGTAGCTTCCATCTGCTTTACATAGTTGTCTGTTGTTGATGATGACTGTGAATCACCATCACCCCATGAATTTGAAACAGCTATTAAATTTGAGAGCTGGGAAGCAATTGCATATTCATTATCAGGGAAGTTTGATTCTGAAGGACCGCCATTCGTTGCACCCGGACCATATACGCATACCAAACTTGCACCGGGTGCAAGAGTACCCACCATTTCCAAATCAAGTGTATTTTCAACATTCACACCATTAACGTCATTGCTTGCACTTGACCCTGGTGCAACTGTACCCGAGGTACCTTTACCTGTAACGCTTATTGTTCCCACAATATTTTGTTCCCAGGCAGGTAAAACATTCTTGAAATATGTCTGAACATCTGTTGGGTTATATGGTGCAACCTGAGTACCCGATGAATCTGTACCCTCCCAGAGTATTGTTGCTATTGTGTACTGTGTTGGGAAATAATGGGTTGAAGATGATGCACCCGTTGCTGATCCATTATAAAGTTCATAAGTTTGATATACCTTCTGGAGATCCGCGCCCCCTATCAGCTGGACACCATTGGAAACGATAAAATTATTTCCAATATTTTTAACACTTGCAATATTTATATGATACTTATATGCATTTGTCAGACCCCAGAATCCTTTAACATACTGTGCAACATAAAATGGTAAAAGTATAGGACCTGAAGGTGCAAAATAAATTTCATTGTAATGAGGGTTCGTTGACTTGAACAAATATAATTTTACATGAAAAGCATTCTCTATCTTGTATGCATAATCATCTATGAATATGGCGAGTCTGTATGGACCTGGAGAAACATTGAGGCCCAGAGATTTCAGATAGGCATAAACTGTGTTGAATTCTTCCGGTGTAGGAGAATATAGACTTTCAAACTCAGCCTTAGTTAAAAATTTATGGAACATGGGTGAATCAGGATTCTGCACATCCAGTAGGAATTGATCTAGCTGATTTTCATTCTTGAGCTTTAATGCAATTGATACCTGGATCTTTTTGTATGGATCTATGGGACCTATTTTTTCACCGAAAAGAAGATTCTGATCAAATCCCTTATAAACAGGTACAAGGTCATTTCCATGCACAGAACCTGAAAATGCGCTCAGCAAAAATATGAGCACTAATAGAGCAGATAATATACCCACTCCTTTACGCATCAATGCCACCTCTGAAAATGGATAAAAAAATAAAATATTTAAATTTTGTTATGAATTAACATAACATAATAGAATTCAATTGATAAAAATATTGAAAAGGGAAGGAAAATAATAAATACCATCAATTTATACTTTTAATTTGATGAAAGCATACAGTGGCCATATAATATTCGATAGCAAGTTGGAGTGGAAGGATCTTGCAAAGATCTATCCTGATCTTTTCAGGTTATTTATTAACGAGGCAAAAATTGTTGAAAATGAAATGAATATTCCCGAAGTTGTTCTATACGAAAACATGATAGATATTAAGAAAAATAGGAAACCGGAGGGGTACAACAGGGAGAGTAAATTAAGATTCTATTTCATAGAAAATAATAAGAAAGAATTAATTGTTGTAAGGGACAAGGCTGTTCCCTGTGAAGAAACAAGGTATGTTACGGAAAAATTAAGTAAATTTTTATCATCAAAGAGAATAAAGCATAGTGTTGAATGGGATAAAATGTTTCTTATAGAGTTGAGGAGGAGGAAGAGATGAAGGTAAAGGATGTAATGACAAAAAATGTTATAACGTTATCCCCGGACATGACCATAAAGGAGGCAATGGAAATTTTTGTAAAGAATCACATTGGAGGTGCACCAGTAACTGTTAATGGAAAGCTTGTTGGTATATTGACACAGCGAGATATTTTAAGCTACCTTGATATGGCATACAAAAGGCAGGGATGGATCTTTGTTCCAACACCATTTGACATAATTGAAATACCAAGGGTGACGGCATTACCATATGAAAAGTTCAATGAAATTTACCAATCAATGGGGAAGGAAAAGGTAAGTGAGGTAATGCAGAAGAAAGTTTATGTTGTTAAGCCGGATGACAGTATTGAGGATGCAATACAGTTACTGGGTAAAGGTAAGGTGAACAGATTACCTGTTGTGGATGAAAATAACAATGTTGTTGGTATAATAACAAGGGGAGATATTTTAAGGGCTTTACAATCACTTAAGGATCAATCACCACCGTAAAGTATAATTTCTGAAAACTTTGAAATATATTCCATATCAACATCCATGTGCAATTTATGATTTTTATGTAATTCAATCTCATCAGGGAATACCGTTGTTTTACATGTATCGCACCAGAGATAACTTATCCTTAAATTCCTTATTTTATCGTTCCTTTTCCTGAAGTTATTACATTCCATTTTTCTCTGGAAAATAACATCTCCGAAGTTTTCACCCCTCCTGAATAAACAAATAACATGGTTGTCTACAAGACCACCATAAACACAATCATCACATATCATACAGATAAAACAATTCAAGAAACTTATTTAAATTTTTCTAAAAAAATTCACCATTTTTCAGAATTTATTTACCTAATGTAAAAAATCTTAAATATTGGATTTTTGTTTAAAAAACTGGATTAAACATGATTAATTTGGAAAGTTATTCTGAAAAAATTTATATTACACCCAGAGAACCTGTGAATAAAAATGCTTTCAAGATACCAAAAGGAAGGGTACACATAATAAAGGAAAGGTGTAAGGAATGCGGCTATTGCTGGACATTCTGCCCAAAGGAGGTTCTAGAAAAATCTGACTATGTTAACAAGAACGGTTACCATCCTCCAAAAATAAGGGAGGGTAAAGAGGATGCCTGTGTTGCCTGCGGTATGTGCGAGGCAATCTGTCCAGATTTTGCAATTTTTGTTGAGGAGGTGAAGGAATGAACAAAAAGTTACTGAAACCAGGAGAATATTTCATGAATGGAAATTTTGCATGCGCCGAAGGTGCACTTATAGCAGGTCTGAACTTTTATGCAGGTTATCCAATAACTCCATCAAGTGAAATAATGGAAAGACTTAGTTATAGATTACCGCAGGTAGGCGGGCATTTCATTGCGATGGAGGATGAAATAGGGAGCATGGCGGCAATTGTTGGTGCATCAAACGCAGGTGCAAAGGCAATGACAGCAACATCTGGACCAGGATTTTCACTTATGCAGGAGAATATAGGTCTGGGAATAATTACAGAAACACCTGTTGTAGTTGTGGATGAAATGAGGGGAGGACCATCAACAGGTTTACCAACAAGGGTTGGTCAGGGGGATGTTATGCAGGCCAGGTGGGGCACACATGGTGATTATGAGGCAATAGCATATGCGCCCAACAGTGTTCAGGAAATGTTTGATTTAACAATTAAAGCATTTAACACAGCTGAAATTTACAGACAGCCCGTTTTTGTTATGACAGATCAGGTGATAGGTCATATGTCTGAAAAGCTTATAGTGAAGGATTATGATCAATATGAAATCATTGAAAGAAAGGTAAGGGAGTATCCTGATCCTATAGGAAAGGTACATGATTATTCAAGGGACTATGTACCAATGGTTATTGCAGGGAAGGGTTTCAAATACAACATTGATAGTCTAACACATGATGAAAGAGGTTACCCATCAAACGATCCTGAAGTTGAAAGGGCAATGGTAAAGCATCTTGTTGAAAAGATAAGGAACAATGAGGATAAGATTGTTGAATATTCAGAGTTCATGGTTGATGATGCTGAATATTTAATCTTAGCGTACGGTATAACATCAAGATCCGCAACAAGGGCTGTAAAAACACTAAGGTCTGAAGGAATTAAAGCGGGTCTTTTCAGGCCAATAACACTATGGCCATTTCCAAAAAAGAGAATAAAAAGTTTGAGTGAAAAGGTACAGAGAATCTTTGTTCCTGAAATAAACTTCGGGCAGTATTCACATGCTATAAGGGAACATGTGAAAATTGATGTTGAGGAGATATACTTCCCGCCCGGAAGTGTGCCTGATCCAAACGTAATGGTGAAAACAATAAGGAGGTACGTGAAATGATTGAAATTGAAATAAAACATCCAAAGGATGTTTATTTAAGAAGCGATAGATTCCCACACATATGGTGTCCTGGATGCGGTCTTGGTATTGTTTTGAAAAGCTATGTTGATGCAATATCAAAACTGGATATACCTTTTGAAAACCATGTACTTGTTTCAGGCATAGGATGCACAGCCAGATTACCAGGTTATGCAAACGTTGATTCATATCATACAACACATGGAAGGGCTGTTGCCTTTGCCACGGGTATGAAAATAGCAAACCCGAATCTTCAGGTAACAATAATAAGCGGTGATGGTGATCTTTTCAACATTGGCGGAAATCATATAATACATGCTGCAAGAAGGAACATGGATCTTCTTGTAATATGCGTGAACAATTTCAACTATGGAATGACTGGAGGACAGCATGGTGCAACAACACCTGAGGGTGCAATAACATCAACAACACCCTACGGGAACATTGAACATTCCTTCAATCTACCATACATTATGGCATCACTGGGTGCATCATATGTTGCAAGGTGGACAACATTACATGTAAGACAATTAACAAAATCCATAATGAAGGCAATGAAGATCAGAGGTTTTTCCTTTATAGAGGTAATTTCACCCTGTCCACCAAATTTTGGTAAATGGAACAATTTTCCGGATGGTCTTGATGAAATGAAGTTTTTCCTTAACAATTCAATACAGGACAACAATGCAAAACTTGATGAAATAGACCTTGACTTTACAGGTAAAAAGCCCATAGTTGTTGGTGAATTTGTTTATAAAGTAAGACCTTCATATATAGAACTTGAAAGGGAGTTAATAAGAAAAGCAATGGAGGAACCGTAAATGGAAAGGGAAATTAGGGTTTATGGTTATGGTGGGCAGGGTATAATCACCCTTGGCCACCTAATAGGTGAAAGTGCTGTTGAGGATAAAAAGGAAGTTATAATGACAGAGGAATACAGCCCATATATCACAGGAGGATGGTCAAGGGCAGATCTTATAATATCGGATGAAAAGATCGATTATCCTTTAATTTCTGGAATAGATTATTTAATAACACTATCGCAGGAGGGACTTGATGTTAACATACCATTTCTTAAAGAAAATGCAAAGATCTTTCTTGATAGTGATCTTGTTGATTATTCATCAATAAAGGACTATGACGTTATACCAATAAAAGCAAAAAGGATCGCTGAAAGGATAAAGAATCCGAGGGGAATGAACATAATAATCTTTGGCGCATTCATTGGAAAAACAAACGTTGTTTCAAAGGAATCTGCCATGAATGCTGTTAGGAAAAGATTTCCCAAATATGCAAAAATAAACCTTGAGGCATTTGAAATAGGTTACGGTGGTGGTTACGATGAATGATACTGTGATGGTGATTGGTGGTGGAATTGCAGGTATTCAGGCATCGCTTGATCTTGCTGAGGCAGGTGTTAAGGTAATACTTGTTGAAAAATCACCTGCAATAGGAGGTAAAATGGCAGCACTGGATAAAAATTTCCCAACACTTGACTGTTCAATTTGCATTGAAGCACCAAAAATGAGCGATGTTATGCATAACCCGAACATTACAGTTCTAACACTTGCGGAAGTTAAAAATGTAAAGGGTAATGGTGGAAACTTTGAGGTGGAGGTTTATCAAAAACCAAGATTTGTTACAAGTGAATGTACGGCCTGCGGTTTATGTGTTGAAGTCTGTCCCCAGCTAACGAAAAATGAATTTGATATGAACCTTGCAGCAAGGAAGGCAATATACACACCATTTTCACAGGCCGAACCAAACACATATGTTATAGATATTGATACCTGTCTGAACGATCCACCAAACTACATGCCATGCAATAGATGCACAGAGGTATGCGGACCCAATGCAATAGATTTTTCAATGAGACCAAAAACATACAAATTTAATGTTGGTGCCATAATTGTTGCAACCGGTTTTGATCTCCTAAACCCTGAACTTCTGCCTGAGTTTGGATACGGAAAGGATCCTGATATATTAACATCATATGAATTTGAAAGGTTGTTGAATCCTGCAGGTCCAACAGAAGGTGAATTGGTAAGACCGAGCGATGGAAAGCATATTGAGAAACTCCTCTTTGTTTTATGTGCTGGTTCAAGGGACCAGAGATTCGTTCCATACTGTTCAAGAACATGCTGCATGTATTCAATAAAGGAAGCGATTCAGGCAAAGGATCATGGTGTTAAGGATGTTGCAGTTCATTACATGGATATAAGGGCATACGGAAAGGGTTTTGATGCATTCTTTGAAAGATCAAAGCAGGAGGGAGTTAGATACATAAGGACAAGGCCAAGGTTTGTTGGAAGGGAGAATGGTGAATTAAAGGTAAGGTATGAAAGGACAGATACTGGTGAAATAGTTGAGGAAAAATTTGATGCAATTGTTCTTGCAACAGCATCAATCCCAAGCAGGGGGACAAAGGAACTTGCAAATGTTCTTGGTGTTGAATTGAACGAATATGGATTCTTCAAAACAGAATACAAAAATCCCGTACGGTCATCAAGGGAAGGTATATTTATTGCGGGATGTGCATCAGGTTCAAAGGATATACCTGATAGTGTAACAGAGGCCTCGGCTGCTGCCGCAGCAGTACAAGAATACATAAAGAAAAGGGAATGGATTGAAACGGAGAAGGCTGAACCGTTGCCATTATCTGAAGAGGTAAGAATAGGCGTATTCTTATGCGACTGCGGTACAAACATAGCTGGTGTTGTGAACGTTAAGGAGGTTGCGGAAAGGGTAAAGAACATTCCAAACGTTGTTTATGTTGAAGAAAACAAGTATACCTGCGCTGGAACTACACAGGATAATATTGTTAAAAAGATAAGGGAATATAATCTGAACAGGGTAATAATTGCAGCCTGTTCATTAAAGACACATGGTGTAACATTTCAGAGAGTCCTTGAAAGGGCTGGTTTGAACCCATATTTCCTAGAAATGCCAAACATAAGGAACCTGGATTCATGGGTCCATAAAAATGAGAAGGAAAAGGCAACAGAAAAGGCATATGAAATGGTTCTCATGTCAGCATACAAGTCAAAGTACCTTAAGCCCCTGCAGGATCTGGAGTTCCCTGTAACAAAGAGAGCAGTTGTTATGGGTGGTGGTCCTGCCGGATTGAGTGCAGCAATTGCACTTGCAAAGAGCGGTGTTGAAACGCATCTTATTGAAAAGAGCGATAAACTTGGAGGAATGCTTAATGAATTGAATGATTTAGCTCCATATGGAATAGATCCAAAGTCACTGCTTGATGATCTTGTTAATGAGGCAAGGGAAGTTGGTGTGAACATACACCTTTCAACAAGAATTGAAAAGATATCTGGGTTTGTGGGTAATTTCAATGCAATATTATCGGATAGATCATCCATTGATTTCGGTGCCTTAATAATTGCATCAGGGGCAGATCCCTATATTCCAAATGAGTTTGGATACGGTAACAATGAGAAGGTAATAACATCACTGGATCTGGAAAAGAATATGAATAATATTAAGGAGAAAAATGTCACAATAGTTTCATGCATTGGTTCAAGGGGAAACGGTATGGGCTGTTCAAGGTACTGCTGTTCAACAATGATTAATCAGGCCATAAGGCTAAGGGAATATGGAAAAAATGTAAG
>JAVRLI010000011.1:0-14875 GCA_031961525.1 Thermoplasmatota archaeon
AACTTCCCTTATTAACCTTTTTGTTTGCCATGGATTACATTAATTGTAATCCCTATAAAATATTTTTTATTACCTTTTTGTGAAATTAAGATTCAATGTATCTTTTTATTTCCTCAAGAACCCTTATGAATGATTCCTCTTTTATTCTGCCAGTGTTCACGTTTCTGGGTGATGGATGGTAGGAAAGAAAGATTCTAATACCGTTGACGGAAAAACTTTCACCATGTTTGAATTCAACATTCCTTATATCTATTCCCTTCTCTTTAAAATATTTCTTAAGAACATCAAATGCAATTCTTCCAAGAACAAGTATTGCCTTAAGGTTCTTCATGGAATCTATTTCAAATTTTAAGTAAGGGAAACAGTTTTCAATTTCATCCCTGTTTGGTTTATCGTTAGGTGGAACGCATTTTAGGACAGCTGTAACATATGTGGAATAATAAACAAGTCCATCATCAATACTTTCCGAACGATCCCTGTTGGTAAAGCCTGTTTTATATAAACACCTGACAAGAAACTGGGCACTTTTATCTCCGGTAAAAATCCTACCTGTCCTGTTTCCACCGGTTGCGGCAGGTGCAAGACCGAGGATTAACAATTTTCCGTTTATATCACCATAACCTGGAACAGGCCTGCTCCAGTATTTTTCACCAAAGAATTTATTTTTCCTAAGAGCAACATCCTCCCTGAATTTTACAAGTCTCGGGCATTTTCTGCAGTTAATTAGAATTCTGTTCATTTCATCAATTGATGAGAACATGGTATCAGAATAACCTCAAGGCTTCAAGATTTTTAGGTGCGTATGCATCGAATCCATACCTTCTCACAAGCGTATCTGCAAAAAATTCACAGTTACCGTTATCACCATGGCATGTAATGACCTTTGTGGGTTTTGGATGCATTGATGTAATATACTGAATAAGCTGTTTTCTATCCGCATGACCTGAAAAGCCCTCAACGGTTATTATTTCCATGTTTATTTCAACGTTTGTCATTTTTCCCATGTAGGGTAGGGTTATGCTTTTTTCACCCCTCTGTATTCTCCTTCCAAGTGTACCCTCGGCCTGGTAACCAACAAAAAGCAATGCATTCTTTGGATTCTCTGCAAGATTTATGAAATATTCTATAACAGGTCCTCCGTTCATCATACCTGATGTTGCAAGAATCACTGCAGGATCCGGATTATTTATTATTTCCAGTCTCTTTTCCTGCGTTTCAACCCTTGCAAAAATATCCGAAAGGAATGGATTATCAGCCTTTTTAAATATCCTTTCCTTCAGATCCCTGTTCAGATATTCAGGATATGCTGCATGTATCGCTGTTGCCTCCCATATCATGCCATCAAGGTAAACAGGTATTTTCGGCAATTGACCTGTCCTTATATATTCCTCAAGAACAAGCATTACCTCCTGACTTCTACCGACAGCAAAAACAGGAACAAGTACCTTTCCACCCCTGTTTATAACATTTCCCACTATATTCTTAAGATTTTCTGAAGCTTCAGTCCTTGATGGCTGAAAATCATTTTTACCGCCATATGTTGATTCAATTATAACCGTTTCCACCCTGGGGAATTTGTTGTTTGCAGCGTTGAATAGCCATGTTTTTTCAAACTTTATATCACCTGTTATAACAATATTATGCAAGCCCTCTCCAATGTGGAAGTGTGCCACGGATGATCCAAGTATATGTCCAGCATTGTGAAATGTTAACCTTATGTCAGGTGTAATATCTGTTGTTTCACCATACTCAATTGTTATTGTCCTTTTTAACATTTCCTTTATATCCTTTGAATCGTATGGTACCTTTCCACCTTCTGAATGTGCAAGTTTTAAATAATCCATCTGAAGAAGAACGGCAAGATCCCTTGTTGGTGGTGTAGCATAAAGAGGGCCCTTGTAGTTATATTTGTATAAGAGGGGAACAAGGCCAGAATGATCTATGTGTGCATGGGTGAGAACAACTGCATCAAGGTATTTGAATGGATTGTTTTCATTTATGAATGCATCCTGTGACCATATTTCAGGAACATAAAGGTATGGTATTCCTGACCATGGTTCTTCAGGATTAACGTTTCCAGTGTTTAGACCACAATCAACAAGTATTCTGCTGTTCTTTGTCATTATAAGTGTTGCTGATCTTCCCACCTCCCTGTAACCTCCAAGGGCTATTACCCTTACCCAGTTTTCACCCTTTAAAACAGGTCTGTTCAATTTCCTTCCAATTTCCCTTAAGAATTCCCTCCTTTCATCCTTATGCATTTTCAAAAATTCCCTTGTTTCATAAACTGTTCTTGACTTTATGGGAGGTGTTCTAACAACCCTTGGTGCCCATTTTATGTGCTTTTTTATTTCATTCAAAAGCTGTCCTTCCTTACCAATTACGATTCCGGGAGCATCTGCCTCAATAATTACCTCACAGGTTTCCGGCTCAAAATAAATTTCATTTATTCCTGCCTCGGGAGGAACAATTTTCATTATTTCCTTTTTTGCTTCCTCTTCATCCATGAGAATTGATGGATCGGGTCTTATTGAAATTCTTCTTCTTATTTTCTGTGCTATCTGTTTAACTACATTGGGGTTATCAGTAAAATAATCAATGTCTTTTGTGTAAACAACAATAAGTGAGGCTTCAAAGTCTATACTACTTATTGAAATTCCTGGAGCAAATTCCAAAACCGCAAGTTTTGTCTGTTCTAATATATCCTCCCATTCGGTATCAGCCATAATATGCGCCTGCCGGTTAAGTGATTTTTAATTTAGATAAGCTTGAGTTTTTTCATCCTCTTTTTTACTTCCTCATCATCAAGTTTAACGAAACCATCCTTTGCAGTGATGGTTGCAACATCAATACCATCACCGGATGCCGCATCCCTTTTCATTGCGGCATTAACTCCCCTTATTGCCAAATTTATTGCTTCATCAAGAGTTATGTTTTCATTGTATGAATCCTCAAGAACACCATAAACGAAAAGTGAACCGGATCCAGCACTAACATATTTATCCTCAATAGCCCCTCCGGCCGCATCAAGGGCAAAAACATGGTAACCTTTATTGTCGTAACCACCAACAATCAAACTAACATAATATGGATAAAATTTGCTCTGGTTAAGAATGTTGGATAATAAAGTTGCTGCACCCTGAACGGTTATGGGTGCCTTGTTTTTTAACTTATAAAGTTCCACTTCCGCTCTCAAATATCTGACCAGCACTTGAAGATCACCAACAAGTCCCGCTGTAGTCATTGCAATATGATCGTCAATCTTGAATAACTTTTGTGTTACCTTATGCGCTATAAATGTTTCCATTGTTGCCCTCTTCTCAGTTGCGAGGACAACGCCTTCGTTCGTAACTATACCAACTGTTGTTGTACCTGTCTTTAATTTTTCTTCCATAAAAATTCACCCTTTCGTTCAATAATAATAAAATGATATTTAAAACTTTTTTATTGATAAATTAAAAAGAAAAGAGAGAGGGGCTTATGCCCAGCCCCTGACTTTAACAGCGTTTGCAACTCTGTCAACTGCAATGATATACGCGGCAGTTCTGGGATCCACATTGTACTTTTTCATCGTTTCAATAACATCCTTGAATGCCTTTGTCATCTTCTGGTCAAGTTTCTGATTTACTTCCTCCTCGCTCCAATAGTATCCGGTTATGTTCTGTACCCATTCAAAGTAAGATACAATAACGCCACCGGAATTTCCAAGAATATCAGGGATAAGGAAGATGCCTTTCTTGTGAAGTATTTCGTCCGCCTCAGGTGTGGTTGGTCCGTTTGCAAGCTCCAGCACTATTTTAGCCTTAATGTTGTTAGCGTTAGATCCGGTAATCTGGTTTTCAATTGCTGCGGGTATAAGTATGTCTACATCTAATTCCAACAGCTCTTTATTGCTTATCTTTTTTGCACCGGGGAAATTTGCAACAGAACCTGTTTTCTCTTTGAATGCCTGTACTTCAGCAAAGTTCAAGCCTTCTTCCGAATATATACCACCATAAACATCGCTAACCGCTACAACTTTTGCACCCAACATTTCTATAGCCAGTTTGTGAGCATATTGCCCTACATTACCGTGGCCCTGTATTGCAATTCTTGCCTTTTTCGGATCAATTTTTAGCATCTTTGTAGCTTCTCTGAGCAGATACATTCCTCCTCTTGCGGTTGAATCTATTCTGCCAAGTGATCCGCCTATTGCCAGTGGTTTTCCTGTAATTACTCCTGGAGCATTGTGACCAACGATCTTTTCATATTCATCCATCATCCAGGCCATAATCTGTGGATTTGTGAAAACATCAGGAGCAGGAATATCCCTATCAGGTCCTATGAACCTTCCAATTGCCCTTATATATCCCCTTGATAACCTTTCAAGCTCTCCCTGGCTCATTTTAGTTGGATCACATATAACACCGCCTTTTGCACCACCGTAAGGTATATCCACAACGCTTGTCTTCCATGTCATCCAGGCTGCAAGTGCCTTAACAGCATCAAGAGTCTCCTGAGGATGGAACCTTATACCTCCCTTTGTTGGTCCCCTTGCATCATTGTACTGTACCCTAAATCCCTTAAAAACTTTAACCGATCCATCATCCATTTTTACAGGTATTGATACCTCAAGCACTCTCATAGGTTCTCTTAATATTTGGTGCACAGCCGGGTCAAGGTTCATCACTTTCGCTGCTCTGTCCAGTTGCTCCTGCGCTATTTTAAAAGGATTCAGTTCTTCTGTCATTTTTTCACCTCTATTGGGTGTCGATATATTGCATTGTAATATATTAAATATGCTTGATAATCTGATACACATTAACAAAAATCGTTATGCTTTACAAAACCTAAATACATTTATATAATAAAAAATTAATTGTTAATACGGTGAGAGTATGTATGGTGGGTACATGGGAAAAATACTGAAAGTGGATTTAACAACAGAAAAGATAAGCGTTGAGGATCTTAACATGGAATGGGCAAGGAAGTACATAGGTGGAAGGGGTCTTGCAACCAAATACTTTTATGAAATGGTTAAGGATCCAAAGATCGATCCTCTGGATGAAAGAAATGTTCTGATTTTTGCAACAGGTCCATTGACGGGAACACCTTCTCCTTCTGCAAGCAGGTATATGGTTGTTACAAAGGGATTCCTTAACAATGCAATTGCATCAAGTAACTCAGGTGGATTTTTTGGACCTGAATTAAAATTTGCCGGCTTTGATATGATTATTATAACGGGCAAGGCAAAATCACCAAAGTATCTTTACATTAAGGATGGTAAGGCTGAATTAAGGGATGCATCACATCTATGGGGAAAAGATACACATGAGACAACGGATATTTTGCACAAAGAATTGAATGATCCAAAAACGGAGGTAGCGTGTATAGGTCCTGCTGGTGAGAATCTTGTCAGATTTGCAGCCGTTATTAACGATAAACATAGGGCAGCTGGTAGAACAGGTGTTGGTGCTGTAATGGGATCAAAGAAATTGAAGGCAATTGCTGTGAGGGGAACAGGTAAAATAAACATTGCAAAGAAGGATGAATTCACAAATGTTCTCAAGGACAAACTGAAAAAGATAAAGGAAAATGCCGTAACATCCCAGGGTCTTCCAACGTATGGTACAGCAGTACTTGTGAACATAATCAACCAGCAGGGTTTGTATCCTACAAGGAATTTCCAGTTCGGTCAATGGAAGCATGCCAATGAATTGAGCGGCGAATCCATGGCTGAAAAGTATTTAATAAAAAACAAAGCATGTTTTGCATGCCCAATTGCATGCGGTAGGGTAACCAAACTTGATGGTCTTGACAGTGAAGGACCGGAATATGAATCTCTGTGGGTTATGAGTGCAAATCTTGATATAGCCAATTTCGAAAAGGTAATAGAGGCTAACTATTACTGCGATAAGTATGGTCTTGACACAATATCATTCGGTGGAACGCTTGCAAGCGCCATGGAACTTTATGAGAAAGGAATAATAAAGGACAGCGATCTGGATGGCATAAAACTTAATTTTGGTAATGCAGAAGCTTTGGTGAAATATCCTGAACTGATAGCATTCAGAAAGGGTTTCGGTAACAAGCTTGCTGAGGGATCATACAGGCTTGCTGAATCTTATGGTCATACAGAATATTCAATGAGCGTTAAGAAACAGGAATTGCCTGCCTATGATCCCAGGGGTGCATACGGTCATGCGCTTGAATATGCAACAAGCAACCGTGGTGGATGCCATGTGAGAGGTTATATGATTTCACCCGAAATACTTGGTATACCTGAGAAGCTTGATCCATTAAAGGTGGAAGGAAAGGCACAGTGGACAAAAACATTCCAGGATTTGACAGCGGTAATAGATTCTTCAGGTTTATGCCTTTTCACATCATTTGCTCTTGGTGCAGATGATTACAGGGATCTTCTTAACGCTGTAACTGGATTTGATTATACAACTGATGAAATGATGCTGGCCGGAGAAAGGATATGGAATCTTGAAAGAAAGTTCAACTATGCTGCAGGATTTTCAAGCAAGGATGATACATTACCACCAAGGTTCCTGAAGGATCCAATGCCAGACGGCCCTGTCAAGGGAAGTGTTGTTCCTCTCGATGTATTGCTGAAGGATTACTATAAAGTAAGAAAGTGGGATGAAAAGGGAAATCCAAGGGAGGATCTAGATTACTGAAAAATTTTTATTTAACAAATTTTTTATCTTTTTATGAAGGTAAAATATTTTGCCACATTAAGAAAAATTACAGGTAAGGAGGAAGAGGATTTGTATTTCAAAAATGTAAGGGATCTTCTCAATTATCTTTTACAAAAATATGGTGAAGGTTTCAGACAATCACTTTATGATGGTAAAAGTTTCAAAAAGGGTGTAATTATACTGAAAAATGGTAAAAATATTATTTATCTGAATGATCTTGATACAGAATTGGATGAAAATGATGAAGTATCAATATTCCCACCTGTTGCAGGTGGATAGAAAATATTTATAATGTTTTTTAAATTATGAAACACTATGGATGTTAAACAGATTCTTGAGGCATCACTATTTTCATCAGAGGAACCCATAAAGCTTTCTGATATAGCAAGGGAATTCAACATAAGTAAAAAGGATCTTTACAGGGCACTGAAATCACTGAAAAAGGAATATGATGAAAGAAAAAGTGCAATAGAAATAGTGAAGATAGGACAGAAATATGTTATGCAATTAAGGGAGGAATTTCTTGACATAGGCTATAGATTTGGAAAACCTGAACTTGACAGGGATGTTTTAAAGACTTTAGCCATCATAGCATACTATCAGCCAATAAAACAGAGCGATCTAAGGGATATGCTGGGTGAAAAAATTTATGATCATGTTGATCTGCTAAAAAAGAAAAGGCTGATAAATGTAAGAAAAGAGGATAGAACATTTATTCTCACTGTGACAAAGAATTTCAGCACATACTTTGGTATTGATGCAAGGAATCCACAGGAAATAAGGGAATATTTATCCAAAAAATTGAACCTGAATCTTGGGGAGGGAAAGGGAGAATGAATATTCTATTAATAGGTGGAGGGGGAAGGGAACATGCAATCGGAGAGTCCATTGTTAGATCCGGTGGTACTCTTTTTACAGTAATGGGTAATCTGAATCCCGGATTGAAAAGGCTGAGCAGGAAGTTTGCCATAATTAAGGAAACGGATGTTAAAAAAATTCTTGATTGGGAACCTCTCAGGTCAGGGAAAATAGATTACTGTATTGTTGGTCCCGAGGCACCGCTTGAGGCAGGTATTGTGAATGAAATGGAAAAAATTGGAATTGGATGCGCATCACCAACAAGGGAAGCTGCACAGATAGAAACAAGCAAATATTTCATGAGAAGAATAATGGAAAAGTATTCAATTCCTGGCTATGTCAGAAGTTATTTTTTTGATAATGTGAACGATCTTTTAAATTTTATGAAAAATGTTGATTTTCAGTTTGCTGTAAAACCCGTAGGTCTTACAGGAGGAAAGGGTGTAAGGGTACAGGGTGACCATTTCCAGAGAAAGGAGGATGGTATATCCTATGCAATTGAAGTAATAAGGGAAGGTATTGGTGAGGGCAAAGGCGTGCTGATTGAAGAAAAAATGGTTGGTGAGGAATTCACCCTGCAGGCATTTACAGATGGAAAAAATTTAATACCTATGCCTCTGGTTCAGGATTTCAAGAGGGCATTCGAGGGTGATAATGGACCAAATACGGGAGGAATGGGATCCTATTCATACTACAATCATCTTCTTCCATTCATTGAAAGGGAAGATTATGAAAAATCCATAGAAATATTAAGAAAAATAGTTGAATCCATGGGAAAGGAGGGAATAACCTACAGGGGAACAATTTACGGTCAATTTATGCTAACAAAGAATGGACCCGTTGTTATTGAAATAAATGCAAGGTTCGGTGATCCTGAGGCAATAAACGTTCTACCAATACTTGAAGATAATATGGTTGACATAATTGAATCAATATCTGAAGGAATTTTATCGGAAAAGAGGGTGAAATTTCAGGAAAATTCAACTGTTGTTAAATACATTGTACCTGTTGGTTATGGTATAAATCCGAAGGCAGGCAGTGAACTTTCCGTTGATGAAGAGGGCATAATAAAAAATAATGCAAGGATCTATTATGGATCGGTTAACGAAAAGGATGGTAAACTTTATACAACACATTCAAGATCCATTGCAATTTTTGGAAAGGACAGGGATCTTTATCAGGCTGAAAAAATTGTTGAAAATTCAATCAAATACATAAAGGGGGAATTCTACGTAAGACACGATATAGCAAAAAAGGAAACGATTGATAAAAAATTGGAAAGAATGAGGATGATAAAAGGATTTACCTGATTATTTTGAAATCTTCCAAATATTCAGGTTTTTCCCATTTTATTTTTACATCTGTTACAATAGCTTCAGGATGCTTTGTTCTGCAAATTTCAATAAGTTCCATGATTTTATCATATTCTCCCTCAAATACAGCTTCCACATCACCATTCATAAGGTTTCTTACCCATCCTTTTATACCAATTTTTTCTGCATTTTCTTTAACGAATGCACGGAAGAAAACTCCCTGAACATGACCTGAAAAAATAACATGTGCCCTTTCCATAATTAATACAATAACTATCAGGAATAAAATCTTTTCACTGAAAAATATTTATTGTATCTTTTCATCTTCCTTCCTATTGCAAGATTTATTGTTCCAGACGGAGCTGGATTCATAGGTTCAAACCTTGTTTCATACCTTGTTAATAATGACCTTGATGTTATTGTTGTGGATTCCTGCATACAGGATCCTACAATCTTAATGTTAAATTTTTCAAAGAAACTGTTTATGAATTTTATAGAAAGGAAAACTGGAAAAATATTGATGGCATTTTTCATACTGATAAACCATCATCACCCATTACATGGAAAATATATGGAAGTTTGTTTATGGTGTTAACGGTACCATGGCTGTTCTTGAAATGGCAAAGGGGTTGCGATAAAGGTTGTTAAAGCGTCTTAAAGTTCTCTGTAAAATGGTCTTGGACCTTCAATAGAGAGGACATTGATAATAAGACCTACAGATTTCTGTACTGAAGAAAGGCTTGCAAAGGTTTATCATGACATTTATAATGTAAAATATGCTGCAATGAAGTTTTTCTCTGTTTTTGGATCAAATGAACAGTACAAAAAGGCTTTTGTAAATCCAATTTGGCAGTTCATATGGATGTTTATGAAGAACAAAAATCCAGTTATTTACGTTGATGTTGAACAGAGAAGGGATTTTATTTTTGTTGGTGATGTTGTTAACGCCTTTATTATTGCAATGGAAATGGATGCTACCGGGACATTCAACGTTGGAATAGGTAAATCCTATTCACTTAATCAGGCAGTGGTAATAATAAAGAAAAAGATGAAGGTAAACATTGATCCCGTATATGTGGAAATTAAAATAAAAAATTTCGTTCAGGTGAGAGAAGCTTCAATGGAAAAGGCCGAATGGGGCTCGGTTTTAAGGCAAAAATGGATATTGAAAATGGAATAGAAAAACAAATTCACATTACAGTAAAATTGATACTATACCTGATCTGTAACAACTTTCTTTTTCTGACTTCTGTAAAGTTCCAATATTTCCTTTGCGGTGGTTGCCTCATCAGCTCTTTTATCCGTTCTGAATTTTCCGGTGAACCTGGGAAATCTCAATGAAATGCCTGAACCCTTTTCTATCACATCCCTGCAGCATGTATGTAATGGACTCAGAGTTAATTCTGCACCCATAACCTCAAGAACAACATAGGGCTCAAACCAGTAGTCCGCCTCAATTTCAGAAACAACCCTTGGATGTCTGTGATCAATTTTGTATTCCTGGAGCATTTTTGGTAATGCAAATAGCTGTTCCTCTGTGAATCCAGTTCCAAGTTTGCATAATGTAACGAAAACATCCTTTTCATCATCGTAAACAGCCATCAAAAGAGCACCATATGTTCCGGTTCTTGATCCATGACCGGCAAATGCACCAACAACAACAAGATCAAGTGTGTCTGAAAGTTCCATCTGGTAATCCCTTTTGTACTTTATCCATAAAAACTCCCTTGCACCGGCCCTGTAAATTGAATCGGGACCAATGCTTTTTGCCACCAGACCTTCACAACCATTGGATATTGCTTCCTCGAAAAATTTCTGAATTTCATCTCTGTTATCTGAAACGATCCTTGTTGCAAACCTTACCTTTTCACTCTCCTTCACAGTTTTTTCAAGTATTTCCCTCCTTTCAGGGTATGTTTTTGTTGTTAGATCCTCACCGTTCAGATAAATTATATCGAAGAGGAAAAGAACAACAGGATATTCCTCTATAGCCTTTTCAACATCATATTTCCTTCCCCTTCTATGGGTAACCACCTGGAAAGGTAAAAGTTCTCCAGTTTCAACGTTTATTGGAACACCCTCTCCATCAACAATAGCCTCATTTTCACCAAGTGCCTGCTTTAAAGCCTCAATTATATCCGGGAACTGACTTGTTAGATTTTCAAGCCTTCTTGAAAATATTACACTTTTATTTTTTGTTATATGGGCCTGGATCCTCAGACCATCATACTTGTATTCGTATGCCGCCCTTCCTCCCATTTTCTGTATTATTTCATCCAGCGATGGAAGTCTTTCAGCAAGCATGGCTCTGACAGGTATACCCGGTGTTACTTTAATTTCCTTAATTTTTTCAATACCATCTTTAACAAGTATTTTTGCAATATATCCAAGATCTGGATATATGTTGTATGCCCTTTCAATTATTGATCTATTTTCCTTACTTTCACTGAATGCAACAGCTAGTGCATCAAGAATGGTTGCATCCGCAATTCCAAGCCTTAATTTACCCTGAACGGTCCTGACTATGTATCTGGCTTCCACAGGCTTTGCTTTCTGCAAAAGTTCCTCAAGGAGCTGAATTTTTTTATCCTGACTCTTTTCACCTGTAGCCTCAGCTATCTTTACAAAATTTTCATAAACCTTTTCGACAGTTAAAGATTCGCTTTCTGTTTCAAATGTAAATAACGTTTTCTGTTTTTTCTTTGAAGCAAATTCCTCAGCGGTTGTTCCAAGATCGCCCGATTTCTGATAATGTTCCTCAATTTTTTCAACAGGTATTCCATAACTGAGTGAAATTGCCCTCATTGCAAGTTTTTCTGCCATTCCCAGTTCAATACCAACAAAATCGGGATATATTTTTCCCTGTGTTAAATAGACAACCTTATCAATAATTTCATATGGACTCTTTTTTAAAAGATCAACAAGATAATCGGTCATTTCAAGCCTTTTTGTTGTGGATTCAATTTTCTCATAAACTTCAGTTATAAGTGAATAGTCCATGTTTAAATGTAAATATTCCATGTGAATAAATTTTTTTAGTCTCAATGTTATATATTTTTTATGGGAAGGCTTGAAGGAAAAAAGGCTCTTATTACAGGTGGATCCAGAGGTATTGGAAGGGCGATTGCGATAAGATTTGCTGAAGAGGGTGCTGATACAATAATAAACTATAGATCAAATCATGCGGATGCCATGGAAACATGCAGGGAAATTGAGAAAAAGGGCAGAAAATGTTTGTTGGCAAAATATGATGTATCAAATGAAAAAGAAGCAAGGGAACTTGCAAAATTTGCAATTGAAAATTTTGGTAAAATCGATATACTAGTTAACAACGCCGGTATCATGATAACAGGTGAAATTGAAAAGGTAAGCATGGATGAAATGGAAAGAATGTTCAGAACAAACGTTTATTCCATGGTGTATATGATTGAATCCCTCCATTCAAACTTTAAAAAGAATGGTGGAAAGATAATAAATATAGCAAGCGTTGCCGGAATCGGAACAGCTCTGAAAAACACAACACTTTACTCAATAACAAAGGGTGCTGTTATAACATTAACAAAAAGATATGCATTCGATCTTGGCCCTTACAAAGTTAACGTAAATGCAATCGCTCCCGGTTTCATTGAAACAGATATGACTAAAAAGGGAAAAAGTGAGGATGAATGGTTGAAAACTGTGAATGAAATTTCATCAAGGACATTGAAGGGAAGGATTGGAAGACCTGAAGATATTGCAAATGCTGCCCTGTTCCTTGCTTCGGATGAATCGGATTTCATAACAGGACAGACAATTGTTGTTGATGGTGGAAGAATAGATTATCTTACGCATTCTCTTTGATCCTATTCTTCAATGTTCAAGAGTTTCAGTTTTAATTTCTCAGGTATTCCGTCTTTGTTCCATCCCCTTGCCTGATAGTACTCATCAATCATCCTCTCAAGTTCATCCTTTGAAACATATAACCCCCTGCTCGGTCCATCAACAATAGGTTCATCTGTTATTCTCTCAGGTAATGTATCATCCTTTCTTTCAAGACCGCATTTTATATTGAAAAGTTTCTGAAGATTATATACTCTTTCAGCAATTTCCATTATATCTTCGAATTTTAAGTCAAAACCTGTGAAGTCGGATATAGCTTTGTAAATGAAATCAGGAGTTAATGAAGATCTTGAGAATTTGCATATACCTGTTATATCAAATACTGTGGAAAAATCCTGCATGGACTTTACAAGGAATGCTTTGTTACTTGAACTTTTTCTGTCAACATCTGTGAAATACCAGAACTTTCCATTGAATTCAGCAGCATATACCTGCGAATCAAGATGATCCCATCCTCTCACACTTGTTGCAACAGCCAGGGCCATACCTTTAAGGGCTCTAACATCGTATGCAGGGGGTTCAAGACCCTTTGAGTGCATGGCGAATTCCCTGCCCTTTCCTATCCTCTCCGATGCTTTTTTAACACCATCCGCAAGTAATTCACCAATTTTTCCCTCCCTGTATGCCATCTTTTTCATTAAAATGAATGCTGTATCCGCATTTCCAAACCTTATTATCATGTGATCTGTGAACTTTTCAGGTAAAAGATTCCTTTCCGCCATTTCCATAGCCCAAGCTATCGTTACACCTGCTGAAATTGCGTCAAGTCCATATCTATCAGCCATGTAATGCAGATATGCTATATCCTCTATACTTTTAATGTTGAGCATGGAACCAAGGGAATAGATCGTTTCATACTCAAGACCTTCAACATCAAAACTTCCCCATTTCTTTGATTCTATATGAAGGTACCTGCTGCAGGGTTTGGCGCAGTTTGGGCATGGATGAATCTTCCACCTGTATTTTTCCGTCCAGTACCTGGGATCTATTTCAGGAACATTTTTTTCATCCCTGTAGGCATCCTCAAAGTATGATAGCTGGAAATTTTTTGCCGGAAAGGCACCATGGAAAAGGTTAACAATTTCAACAGAAGCTGCTGTGCCATACTTAAAATCGCTCTCCTTCCTTGGATCCTTCATGATCCTTGACATTGCCTCTTTAATATCACTCCTGAATTCTTCTTTTCTTGCCGGTATTGAAAGTCCCTTTTTCTCCACAAGAATATACTTGATTTTTTTTGATCCCATTACCGCCCCGAGACCGGTTCTTGCCGCCTGTCTCCCCTCAGATTCTATGGTTGAAATAAGGCTGAGGTTTTCTCCGGCAGGGCCAATAACACAAGATGCAAATTTTTCATCATTCAACTTTTTTGTTGTTTCAAGGGTATCAAGGCCTAGAAGATTTTCAGCATTTTTTATATCCACATCATCCTCCTTTATAACAATACCCGACCATTTTTCAGCTCTGTTCTCAATTACAAGTGCTGCAATATCCATGCCCGCAAGAGCCGGACCCAGTGTTGATCCTGCACTGGCCCTTCCAACACCCATTGTTAATGGGGATCTTGCCATAAATATTGTTTTACTTGCGGTTGGATAACCAGATCCTGTTAAAAGTCCTGGAAGAATGATTAAAGCATTTTTTTCCGATAACGGTTCAAACTCCCAGAGTTTTTTTCTGTACATTATCCAGGATCCAAGACCCGACCCACCCAGGAAATTCTTCAACACATTATCCTCTATTTTCTCTTTTTTGAATCCATTAACCGGGTCAACATTCAAAATAAATTTCATTTTCCCTCACCAATATGTTCCTTCATAAAATTCATAATTATTTTTAATCTTTCAATTCTGTGTTTTGGTTTACCGGACCTTGAAAGATCATGGTTTTCACCTGGAAATATGACTATTTTTACATTTTTATTATAATATTTCAATGCTGTGAAAAGCTGATATGCCTGTTCAATCGGGCATCTGTAATCCTCATCCGAGTGTATTATCAACAGAGGTGTTTTTACATTCCTCACATATTTCAAGGGACTCCTTTCCCAGTAATGTTCAAGCATATCCCATGGATTTTTTCCTATCTGATCACCGTTAAAACCTGGACCAATGTCCGATGTTCCAAAGAATGAAATCT
>JAVRLI010000012.1:0-14951 GCA_031961525.1 Thermoplasmatota archaeon
GTTATGAAAGCATAGATACAATAAAAATATTTGAATCAGACTTTATGGAGAACAGGTTCATCGTTGCAATATTCCCCGGATCCTGGTCCTATGAACTTGTTGAAGCCTGGTATCCCGGAACATTATGGAATCCATTCAGCAAAAACACTTACATTCTTTCTGATCATGAGTTCTATTATGGAAGGAAGGATTATGCCCAGATTGGTGGATGCTATTATTCAGCAAGACTTGCTGTTTCAGAATATTTAAAAAAAATAGGAAAGCAGGGAAGGGTTGTAGTTTTAAGGGAAGCGCAGCCATCATACATCATGCCTGTTGGTGTATGGAATGTAAGGGAGAATGTTAGAAAGGCTTTGAATGGAAATTCCATGGAATTCAATGATTTTGATAATGCTATAAATTACATATTTTCAAGGTTCCATATTGAAAGGGATCTATGGATGAAAAACAGTAAAATTCTGGATTTTATAAAACACCAGAGGGGAATTGATAGTTTTGAAATGCATTGAGATGGAAACAAAAATTGCCTTATCAAAATCCGGTCTTGAGAATACGGATTATTCCCTTAACCCGTATGTTGGCTGTTCCCATGCATGTATTTATTGTTACGCTCCATTTGTTTTAAAGAAGGATCCTGTGGAATGGAAAAACAATATAATTGTGAAAAAGAATTTACCTGAAATTTTAAGCAGGGAATTGCCAAAGAAGAGAGGATCCATATTGATTGGATCGGTAACGGATGCATATCAACCCTGTGAGGAAATTTATGAAATAACAAGGAAATCATTAATTAAGATGCTTTATTATCAACCTGAAACAACAATATTAACGAAAAGCGATCTTGTTCTCAGGGATCTTGATATTATTTCAAGGTTTGAAAAAATTGAGGTTGGATTCACGATTAACACGCTTGATGAAAAATTTAAGAGTATTATAGAACCCAATTCTCCCTCTATAGAAAGAATATTAAAGGCAATAGAAAAGATCAATGTGAGAAAGTATGTAATGATTGCACCTATACATAAAGATATAATGAATGAGATTGAAGATATGTTCAGGATTTTTTCAGACCTCAATGTATCATATGTCATTATGGACAAATTCAGGTACAGGAGTGGTATGAATGAAAATATCATACAATATTTTCAGATCGATTTAAAAAAATTGAAAAGTTATGCAATGGAAATTTCAAAAAAATATGCTCTGAAAGTTTATTTTAGCTTTTGATGAATTCCTCAAGTTCAAGTTCCCTTATCTTCCTTTCACTTGGCATTCCAGTGTTTATATCCCATTCCATTGCATTGAAGTAATCCTTAACCAATGAATCCACATCAACAGTAATATTTTCCAATGGCCCAGCCTTCTGTGGAGGAATACCTATTGCCCTGTTTGGAATTCTGAAATCCGATGGTTTTAATCCTTCCCTTATGTTGAAAAGATGTCTTAAATTCTGTATTCTTTCACCGTTTCTGAGCAGATCCTTATCCGTAATGTTCCAGCCTGTTACAGAGTTAACCAATTCAACATATGGATATTGAGCAAATTCAGAGAATATGCAGAATCCAAGTGAATTCTCAACCTGTGTTATGTTGCTTATTACAGCATGTGCATAGCCCTTACCAGTATAAACATACTTTTCAAGCTTCTTGAATTTTATTCCCTCAATCGGAAACTGTGTCTGTGGAACACTTCCCTCAGAGAACCCAACACCTCCAGCTGTATGCCTTCCTGGTGTGGGATCAGCCACATATGTTGTTGCAAGGCTCGGTAAATATTTTGGATCATGCGCTGGTAATTCCTGCCCGTGAACATGTATTGCTACTTCCTCCGGTGCATGAAGGATTTCCGCTGCCCTTTTCACACCCATGTTCAGAATTTTTCCAATACCTTCATTCTTTACCATAAGTTCAATCGTTTTTATAACAGCATCACCATCTCCCCAGTTTAACTCAAAGCCAAGATCCTCTTTCTTAATTATTCCAAGTTCATAGCATTCCATAGCAAATCCAATGACTGCACCGAGCGAAATTACATCGTATCCATACCTGTTTGCAAGTTCAAAACCATAGGCAATTGAATCAAGATCACCGTTCAAAAGCAAGCCACCAAGCATACCTGTACCTTCATATTCCAATCTATGCCCCTCTATTTCACCATACTTTGTTTTCCTTTTAATCCATGCACCACATGCAACGGGACAGCTTGCACACCCGTAACTTTTTATGTTATCCTTAACTATTTCTTCCCTTGCGAGATTTTTTGCCTTTTCCCTTCCAAAATCTATTATTCCAATACCCTTCCAGTTCTTTATTGGTGTATCACCTGAAAGATGTGAATATTCAGCACCTCCAATTGTACCATATTTATGCCATCTTTCAGCAGCCTTATTTTTGTTTGGATTCATTATCTCCATCATCTTTGAAACAATTTCCCTGAATTTTTCCCTGTTGTATATGCTCACTTCCTTTGTACCCTTTGCAACAATCGCCTTTAATCTTTTTGATCCCATTACAGCCCCAACGCCAGATCTGCCAAGGGCCCTGCCATAATCTGTTATTATTGCAGATATCAGGGAAACATTTTCACCCGCCTGTCCGATACTAAGAACCTGTGAACCCTGATGCCTTTCCCTTAAAATTTTTTCCGTTTCCGTTGTTGTTTTACCCCATAGATCTCTGGCATCCAGTATTTCAATATCCTTTTCAATGTATATGTAAACTGGATCCTTTGATATACCTGATATGAAAAGGCCATCATGACCTGTTTTCTTTAGTTCAGGACCCATATGACCTCCAACGTTCGAATCGCCCCAAGTACCTGTTAATGGTGATTTTGTTGCGGCCATCATTCTTCCGGCCATCGGTGCATTTGTTCCATTCAGCATTCCAGGCAAAATACCGAGAATGTTTTTTTCTCCAAGGGGATCAATGTTTTTTTCAAGGTTTTTGTAAATGTACCATACACCCAGACCGTAACCTCCAAGAAATTTTTTGTAAATAGATTCATCAACATCTATTTCCTTGACCTTCCCTGTGGAGAGGTCAATGTGCACAACATTACCAAACACGCCATACATAATTAGGATAGATAATAATTATAATAAATAATTTTTTGATTCTTAAAAATCCTTGAGGAACCATGCTCCTGTGGCATGTGCGCAGAGCTTTCCCTTACCATCGTATATTTCAATGGATGAAAAAATAATATGCTGACCTTTTCTTATAACCCTTCCTTCAGCAATAACAGGACCGTTGTCTATAGCATTTAAATAATTTATGTTAAGATTAACAGTTACCTGATTTTTTCCCGTCATTAAGGAAAGGACAGATGTACCACCTGCCGTATCTGCTAAAGTGGCAATCGCCCCTCCATTAACAATATTACCGTACCTTGTTATTTCCCTTCTGAAGTCCATTGAAACCTTTGCATAACCATCACCTATTTCAAGAATCTTTATGCCAACATATTGAATGAATGGATCCCTTTCAAGTATTTCCTTAATGAATTCATATTTTTCTTTCATAGTCCCTGTTAAAGAAAATGTATCACTTAAACTTTTATTTTCCTTAATATTTCCCTTGAGTATTTATAAATACTCATAACATTTTCATCATCCTTCTCTTTGTTCAGAAGGAATGCAATTTCCTGTGTTGATAGATTCAGTATTGCAGAATACCAAACAGCAAATTTTTCATTGTTCATGAACAATTGTTTGAAGAAGTCAAAGTATTCCATGTTAACGGAATCGCTTGACTGGTGCAATATTTTTGAAAGTTTCAATGAAATTAAATTTCTGTAATCGAGCGCCTTTTTTCTCTGGGAAAGAGCCTTCAGGAATTCAGGGGATTTAAGTTTTTCATGTATACCATACTTCTGCTTTTTTGCAATTGATACTGCTGCAGTAAAATCGCTAACATATTTCAGGAATCCAAAATACTGCCTTCTCTTTATCCTGCTCAGGTAAAGATCTGAGAGTGAAACATAATCCATTGCCTTGGCAAGATCATCAAGATCAAGGTATTCATCCGGTAGATTCTCATCCAGCCAATGGAGAACAAGTGATGGGTCTTCATCGAGGCTTGAAAGTATATCAAGGGACGATTTCATTGAAACGCTTAAAAGTATTCTGAGCGTTGCACTGTATATATTTTCCTGAACATCCCTGTAACCGAGGATCTCAAGATCCTTTTCCCTTATTGTCTTTTTCCCCATGGAAAGCATTTGAAGATCGTTTATGGCAGCCCTCACATCCCCACCCGATTTCTGTGCAATTTTTTCAAGAACGCTTTTCTCCACATAAATTCCTTCCATGGAACATATCTTTGCAAGGATTGATGAAGCAATCTGCTTATAGTTCAATGCTCTAAACTTCACCTCATCACAGTATTTTCTAAGAACAAGACCGAGATCACCCTTGAATAGTTCGTATGGATCGTTCACAATAAGTATGATTGGCTGCATGGATATCTCTATTGTTTCAATTATTGCCTTTCTACCGCCCCTGTCTCCCCCTTCACCCCTTGTCTCATATAGATTATCCGCCTCATCAAGAATAATGAGTTTTCTCCTACCCTCCTTTGAAGATAGAAAGTTACCCTGATCATCAAATGTTTCATACAATGATCCCTTTAAGGCAATGTTTTTTATATTTTCCTCATTCCTTATATCTGAAGCGTTTAATTCAATCACACCCCATCCCATATCATGGGCAAGAGCAAGTGCTGCCGATGTTTTTCCAACACCAGGGCCCCCTTCAAAAACGAGTGCCTTCTTCTTTGGTATTTTTCCAGATTTCCATTCCTCTCCCCATTCCCTTATCTTCTGAATGGCTTCCCTGTTACCAACAATTTCATTCAAGGATTTTGGTCTGTATTTTTCTGCCCATTCTATCATTGAACACAAATAGATTATTTATTAAATAAATATTTTCTTTCCTCCCTTTTTTCCTCAATGGATGGTATTAAAACATTGGTAATTATTGCCATTATCCTTATTCTATCACCAAGGGAAGGGTCAACAAATATTCCAGGTGTTATATTCTCATTTTCCATCAAATATGATGAAAATCTACCCACAACTCTTTGCATAACGAATTCAAGTGTAGGTTCCTCACCCATAACCATATAAAGTATTGCTTTTGTTGAACCTGAAATGTTAACATCCATCAGGGGATTCTGAACCATTTCATCTATAACATCCTCCACATTATCCATTTTACCTTCATTGTAAAGTACAGTTGAAATTTTTCCTGCTGATAGTAAATGTTTTACTTCTGAAAAACCAACATGAAGGATTGATGGCTTTGTCATCAGGTTGTAGAAAGAATCCACTATCAAATATATTAATTGGTCCATAACAAAAAATGCCCTCTCTGCAGGCATTGATTTTGGTGAAATGAGAAGTTTGTTGTTGTCAAGAACAATAATTGTTTTTGATACATTTGTTAAAATCTTTATGCCATCAAGTGCCTTTTTATACCTTGATCCCTCGGATCTGAATGGTAAGGTAACAACGTTTATAACAACAGCACCAGTGAAAATTGCCATTCTTGTTATTTCAGGTGTTGCACCGGTGCCTGTTCCACCACCAAAACCTGAAACTATGAATATTAGATCAAAACCTCTCAATATTTTTAATATCTCTTCCCTTGCCGAAAAAACAGCCCTTTCACCAAGGGAAACATCCCCGCCTGTTCCCATGCCCTTTCCTGCTTTCAGTAAGATTTTCACATCAGCCCTTATGGATTCAAGGTGTGAAAAATCTGTGTTTATTGCAACCGTATAAAATTTTCCATTCCCCAGGCTATATATCCTGTTTATTGAATTGTTACCTGCACCTCCAACTCCAACAATGCATATTTTTCCTCTTTTGTTTATTTCATTTGAATCGGATATTTTGTATACAATTTTTTCCATATTCATTTTTGCTCCTTTACCTTTTCCCTCACAATTTCCTTTATTCTTCTGTTCACGTATTCTCTAACAGCCAGTCTTATGAGATCCTCCTTATCTATTGCATCACCACTTTCAACAAGAATATCTATTGAATCCATTATTGACTTTGGCAATTCAACAGGAATTTTTGAAACGTTTGGTGGTGAAAACCTTGTCTTTAAAAATTCCTGTATTGCTGTCCTTATAACATCAGACATATTTTTAAATTCACCCGTTTTTAAAAGTTCTTCAAGTTTTTTGTAAGCTTCACCAGAAATTCTAATTGTAATACGTGTTGATTCCAATTTATTATCTTTTTCGGACATTTCAAACACCTTAATTATTTAATCGTCAGACAATTTGAAGATATAAATCCCATATATTTATATTTTTTTACTAACATTACAGAATAATTTTTATACAATTTTCTGAATTTATTATTGTTGGTAATACAAAATTACAAAAAATTTATAAAAAATGTTCCCTTAAACTCTTTTCATTCGAATGGTGATATGAATGGAAAGAAACATAGTTGTTGAGGAAATAAAAAGTATGGCTGTTGAGGACAGGGATGTTGAAATAGTTGAAAGGAAGGGAATTGGTCATCCAGATAGTGTTGCTGACGGTATTGCCGAATCCGTGAGCAGGGCGCTTAGCAGGTATTATATTTCAAGGTATGGAAGAATATTGCATCACAACACGGATGAAACACAGGTTGTTGGGGGTCAGGCACAGCCAAGGTTTGGTGGTGGTGTTTTGCTTGAACCCATCTACATACTTCTTGTTGGAAGGGCAACAACAAAGGTAAATAGTCAGAATGGTGAGGAAAGGATTCCATACAGAACATTGGCAATACAGGCTGCAAGGGAATATTTGAAGAAAAATTTTCGAAACCTTAACGTTGATGAGGATGTAATAATTGACTGTAAAATAGGGCAGGGATCCCAGGATCTCAGGGAACTTTACGATCCATCAAAGTTACTCGCAAACGATACATCATTCGGTGTGGGATTTGCACCATTCACGGAAACAGAGAGATTAACACTTGAAACTGAAAAATACATAAATGGAAAACTGAAGGAAAAATTCAAGGAACTTGGTGAAGATGTTAAGGTAATGGGTTTTAGGCAGAAAAATAAAATTAATCTTACAATAGCTGTGGCATTCGTTGATAAGTATGTTCCTAATAAATCACATTACATCAACGTAAAGGAAGAATTGAAGGATGTTTTGTTAGATTATTCTAGGAATTTCACAGATAAGGATGTTAATATTTACATAAATACAGCCGATAATCCTGATAGGAATCTTTTCTATCTCACAGTAACAGGTCTTTCCTTTGAGAATGGTGATGATGGATCTGTTGGCAGGGGAAACAGGGTAAGCGGTCTCATTACACCATACAGACCGATGAGTATGGAGGCTGCCGCAGGTAAAAATCCTGTAACACATGTTGGTAAGCTCTACAATATTCTTGCCTTCAGGATAGCTGATGAAATATACAATGCAGCTAAGAACGATATTAAGGAAGTGCATGTTAGAATAGTGAGTCAGATCGGAAGAAGGATTGATGATCCACATGTGGCAAACGTTCAGATAATTCCAGCACCGGGAGCGAACATTTCAAAATACGAAAGGGAATTTAGGGAAATCACTGACAGGCATCTTGCAAACATAACAAAGCTTAAGGATGAAATTTTGCAGGACAAGATCACAGTATTTTAGAAAATTTTATTATTTTTAATTTTTATCTTTATCACATGTGTTTGGGAATTCCGGGAAAGGTTATTGAAATTAATGGTAATTACGGTAAAGTTGATTTTGGCGGATCATTCAGGTATGTTAATCTTTCACTTGTTGAAGCAAAGGTAGGTGATTACGTTATAGTTCATGCAGGTTACGCTATTGAAATAGTTGATGAGGAGGAGGCAAAAAAGACAATTGAAATATGGGAAAGTATGATTGAAAAAGAGCAGTGAATTGTTATGAAAAATGAAATGGATATTGCATCAAAAATGATTGCAAATTTAAAGAAAAAGAGCTTAAATTTAAGAATAATGCATGTATGTGGAACACATCAGGATACAATCGTAAGGAATGGACTTGATGTACTCTTCTATTCAATGGGTATAGATGTAAGGGAGGGTCCAGGATGCCCTGTCTGTGTTACAACAACAAGGGAGATTGAAAATGCAAAACTTTTCATAAGGGAGGGAAAAACACTTACCCTATATGGTGATATGTTGAGGGCACCCGGTGAAAGGGGATCAATTGAAACGGAGAGGAGCAGGGGTGGAAGGGTCATTATTGTTTACAGCATTGATGATGCTGTTAAATATGCAAGGGATCATCCAAATGAGGATGTTATATTTTTGGGTGTTGGTTTTGAAACAACAATGCCAAGTACAGCCGTTACACTCATAAACGATCCACCGAAAAATTTCTTTGTCTATTCTTTGCACAGGCTTACACCTCCTGCAGTTTATGCTGTACTTTCATCCGGAAGGATAAAGCTTGATGGAATAATCCTTCCCGGGCATGTGAGCACAATAATCGGTCAGTATCCATGGGAGAATATATCAAGGGATTTTTCAATACCTCAGGTCATTGCAGGTTTTGAACCCTTTGATGTTATTTTTGCAATTTACATGCTTGTTGAACAGATTGAAAAGGGTGAAAGCAGGGTTGAAATTGAGTACAGGAGGGTTGTTAGAAGAGAGGGAAATTTAAAGGCTCAGTATTTCATAAAGGAGGTATTTGAAAATGTTGACATGGAGTGGAGGGGATTTCCGGTGATTCCAAAGAGTGGTATGAAGATTAGGGAAAAGTATTCCAATCATGATGCAGAAAAGGTTTTTCAGGAAATACTTATGAAGAATGAGGGTATTGAGTTCAAGGATCCACCAGGATGCAGGTGCGGTGATGTAATAAGGGGTGAACTATATCCCTGGGAATGTCCGCTCTTTGGGAAGGTTTGCAGGCCCGAAACACCTGTTGGCCCATGTATGGTATCTTCCGAAGGCGCCTGTGCAATTGAATATAAATACGGAACAAGGAAATTAAATAAGTTTTGTCAATAAAAATCTAACACTTTCAACACCATTAATTTTTTTTATAGAGTCTGCAAGTTTCTGAATTTCTTTACCCTTTCCATCAACAATTATGCTTTCAAAACAGTTTTTTTCGTCTATATGTATATGTATAGAAGATCTAATTATCTTTGTGTATTTGTGTTGAACATCAACAAGATCATCATTTATACCCTTTTTTTCATGGTTGTACATGATTAGGATAACACCGTAGAATCTTTCATCTTCCCTCGAAATGAAATCATTTATTATTGCATCCTTGACAAGGTAAGTTATTGCTTCGGATCTATTTGGAAAATTTCTTTTTTTTATGAATTTATCAAATTTTTTCAGTATTTCATCATCCATTGAAACGCCGAACCTTCTCTTCATGGTTTATGAATTTCTTTATTATATATAAAAATATTGCCATTAAAGATTTGAGTTGATCATACCACCAATAACGTTCTGTCCAACAGAAATGCCAGCATCACCTGGTGGAACCTTTAAATGTGTTATGAGTTCATTACCATACTTTTTTCTAACAAATTTTTCCAAAATATCAAGAATTGGTATACTGTAAGAAACACCTCCAGTAATACCAATTTTTGATCCATAACTCTGCGCAAATTCAACAGCAATGTCCGTATAAACATCAAGAAGATCATAAACAAATGAATATGCAAGATCCTCGGGTCTCCCTTTCATTTCAAAAAGTGCCTTGAACATATCCTTTGTTTTTATGATTATTCTATCGCCTTTTTCAACATTTTTCGGGAAATCAAAAACCTTTTTTCCCTTCATCAATGGAAGTTCGAGCAACATGGCAGGTTCACCCTCATAGGTCATTTTGTCAGAAAATCCAAGATAGTTTGAAATTGCATCAAGTACCCTTCCAAAACTTGAACTTTTAACACTCCTATCTCCTATATACCTTATTGTTTTTGTATCATAATTTTTATATTTTTTACCGTTTATCGAAAAAAGGTATGCAACAATTCTGGAAGGATCCCTTATTGCACTTTCATTTCCAGGAAGAGGAATATACTCAAGGGATGCAAGCCTTTTATAGCTTAAAATATCTGTGAAAATAAGTTCACCCCCCCAAATCTGTCCATCATCACCAAAACCTGTACCATCAAACGTAAATGCAATTATGTTATCCATTGAATTATCAAAACAGAGTGATGCAGCATGTGCATAATGATGCTGTACATCAATTACATACTTTGAAATTGATGAAAATTTTTCCAAAATCTTTCTGTAACCGTATCCTGGATGTTTGTCCATAACAACCATGTCAATTTTATCCAATTCAAGCAATCTCATGAATTCTCCTACCATTTCCTCAAAGAATTTTAGGTAATTGTAACTGGATAGATCACCAAGATACTGTGATGAAAAGAGAAGGTTATCTCTGCTTATTGAAATCCTTGCGTTTGTATGTGATCCAAGTGAAAGAACTTTTTTGCCATAGGGTACTTTAAGAATATCTGGTACATATCCCCTTGATTTTCTTATGAAAAGTGTTTTATTTTTCCATGTTTTAAGAACAGAATCGTCTGTTCTGTGGTATATTTCAAGATTATGGAGAAGATAAAAATCTGCGTTTAGGGAAAAAACATCACTGTTTTTTGTTATCATTGGTTCACCAGGAATGTTTGCCGAGGTGTTTATTATTGCATCATGTTTTAGATGATGGAAGAGAATGTAATGGAAAGCTGAATATGGTAAATATATGCCAACGTAGGGAAGACCAGGGGCTATACCCTCCTCAACATTTTTCTTTTTAAGTAAAACTATCGGTCTTGCACTTGAAAGAAGCAATGATTTTTCAAAATCGTTTACATAGGAATATTTTTCTGCAGTTTCAATGTCCCTTACCATAATTGCAAATGGTTTCATTGGTCTTCCGTACCAGCTTCTGAATTCATTTACTCTTTCCGGAATACAAGAGATGTGCATTCCACCCCATCCCTTCGCAACACCAAAGTAACCTTCGTCGATTAAACTTGCATACTCCCTGATTGGATCATCGGTCTCAATCTTTTCACCCTCCCTTCCATAAAGGGTATAGGCAGGTCCGCATTCCCTGCATGATATTGTCTGTGCATTGAATCTTCTATCATTTATATTTTCAAATTCATTCCTGCACAAACTACACATGGGAAAACTTTTCATTGTTGTATTTTCCCTGTCATATGGAAGATCAACAAGTATGGAGAATCTCGGTCCGCAAACAGCACAGTTTGTGAATGGGTACATGTACCTTCTATTCCCAGGATCAAAGAGATCATTTATACAATCATCACAGATTGAAATATCTGGGGGAAATTCCCAGCTCTTTTTACCGGGAGAACTTTCAATGATTCTGAAATCATCATATTCACCATTCTCTTCCAGGATCTGTATTGATTCTATCCTTGCGTTGGGTGGAATATTTTTTAACAAAATTTCAATGAATTTTTCATGATCTCTGTCAACAAATATTTCAACGTATGCGCCCGCATTTTTAACATAACCCTTAAGGCCCAGGGACTTTGCAATTCTTGCAACGGTAGGCCTGAACCCAACGCCCTGAACTATACCTTTCACAACGATCTTCATCAAACGTTCCATGATTTTATGATGTTTAATATTTTCTGAGGAAAAGATAAATATTGGAAAAATCATTGCCCATGGGGAATGTTATGAAAATAGAATTGAAGCATGGTGCGGGCGGATCCGCAATGGATAAACTGCTTAAGGAAAAGATTATTAAGAATATAAAAAACATAAGGGCTGAAGTACCATTACATTATATGGATGACTCATCTGTCATAAATGGAATTGTTTTCACCACAGATTCATACACAATAAAACCCATATTTTTTCCAGGTGGTGACATAGGTAAACTTTCAGTTTCTGGTACTGTTAATGATCTTGCAATGATAGGAGCGGAACCAATAGCCCTTTCATCGGCCATGGTTGTGCAGGAGGGTTTTGATGACAATGACATTGAAAAAATAGTCAGGAGCATGGAGGAAACTGCTGAACTGGCTGGTGTTGAAATAATAACCGGTGATTTTAAGGTTGTTGAAATGAATGATCTGAATGGGATAATAATAAATACATCTGGTATTGGAAGAAGATCACCACTTCTTGATAAAAATTTTCAAATTGTAAACAAATACAAAAAACATGAAGAAAATTGGCTCCTTGACAGGAATGTGAAGGATGGTGATATTGTTATAGTTTCAGGATACATAGGTGACCACGGAATAAGCGTTCTTTCCGTAAGGGAGGGTATATCCTTTGAAACTGATGTAAAAAGTGATGTAAGGCCATTAAACAGAATGATGGAAAAAATACTAGATGTTGGCGGTGTGGTTGCTGCAAAGGATCCAACAAGGGGAGGTCTTGCAAATGCACTCAATGAAATTGCCGAAAAAAGCAACATTGGCATTTTGATCTATGAAAATAATATTCCCATCAGGGAGGGTGTAAAAAGTGCATGTGACATGCTTGGTATAGATCCTCTTGAAATAGGTAATGAGGGAAAGGCTGTTATTTTCACTGTAGAAGAAATGGCCCAGGATGTTCTGAATGCACTAAAAGAAACGGAAGAGGGAAGGAATGCTGAAATAATTGGAAGGGCCACAAAAGAACTTGAATACGTTGTTATGGAAACAAAGTATGGTGGAAAAAGGGTTGTTGAAAAACCAATTGGAGATCCAGTTCCAAGGATTTGTTAAATCTCAAGGTTATTTTCTTCAAGAATTTGGGGATTGGAAAAAAGATCTTCAATGGATCCTTTGAAATTTATTTTTCCTGAATTAAGAACATAAACATCTTCAGCAATTTCTCTTAGCATCTTTATTTCATGCGTGGCAACAACAACAGTCTTTCCATTTTTTTCAAGGTTTTTTATTATTTCAATGATTTCCCTTTTACTTTTTGGATCAAGGTTCGCTGTTGGTTCATCAAGCAGAATCACATCTGTATCCATAACAAGAACCGATGCAAGTGCAACCTTTTTCTTTTCCCCATCGCTTAAAAGGAAGGGTGCACGGTCCTTAAGATGTTCAATCTTTAACATTTTCATTACCATTTCAGCCCTTTCCTCTGCATCTGACAATCCAAGACTTAATGGTGCAAAAGTAATGTCTTCATAAACGCTCTGTGAAAACAGTTCAACGTTCGGATCCTGAAATAAAAAACCCACGTGTTTTCTTACCCAGAGAACATTTTTAGGATTTTCCACCATTTTGCCTGTAATAACCCTACCCATAAATGTTATGGATCCAGCCTGAAATGGTTCAAGAAAATCCATAATTTTCAGCAATGTTGATTTACCTGCCCCATTCGGTCCAACTATTGCAACATGCTCACCTTTTTCTATATCCATGTTTATATCCTTTAAAACAACTTTGTCCTGATATGAAAACGTTAGATTTTTTATTGAATATATCATGGTATCACCAGGTAAATAAAAATTGAATATATGAGAATGAGGATAATCAAAGAATAATCAAAATATCTAAAATTTATTTTTTTATCTTTTATTGGAAATACACCTGTATAACCCTTTGAAACCATGGATCTGTATAGATTTTCAGAATCAAAAATTGATTTTTGAAATATATGCGTTAACATTTTTGAACCAAGTATTCTATCATTTTTTGTGGATATCTTTCTGAAAAATTTGGATTTTTTTGCAAGTAGCATATTGTATAAATTTGTTGCAATAATGAAAATCTGCATGTATGTTAAAGAAATTATAACAATAAAATTCTTGGGGAATTTTAAATAAACAAGGGTATCCATGAGATTCTTCCACCCCAGGGAAAATACAAGAAAATAAAAGGCAGAAAGAATTATGGTTGTTCTTAGTACAAGAGTAATTGAACTCTGAAGACCATGAAAAGTGATGCCTGTGTTATAATTGAATATGTTGAATTTTATTATAAAAATCCCTGAGGAGAATGGATAGAAAAGGTAGGGAACTGTTATTAAAAAGGTGAAAAATGGAATGAAAGAAATTAAATAAAAATAATATTTAATATTAAGTTTAAAAATTAAAACAATTAAAAATATAAAAATGAATAGAAAAAATAGCTCCTCTATGGATTTAAAAATAAATGAATCAATAACGATTGTTCCCGTAAGAAAAATCATTGATAATTCACTGAAAAAAATTCTTCCCCTGCCTGAAAGGTAATAGATAATTCTGAAATATTTCGATAGATCCATCAATGTTCTTTCTATTAGGGTTGTCATACCTTTTTCAAAATTGCAAAAATGTACATTATTGAAAAGATTGCAAGAACACCAACCATTGCAGATATAATGTATCCAATGCTTGCAAGAAGAGGTGTGTCCCATCCAGATATGTCATAGTCTGGAAGTGGTGCAGATGTATAGAACTGATGTGGATACCAGTTTCCTATGTGATCCCATTCCGCATAGGCAGGGCCATAATTCCATACCAGAAGGATACCGAGCGGTGTAAGGAAAATGAATATTATAAGAATAATTAAAGATTTTCTCATTCCCTCACCTCCATGAAGGATGGCGATATCTTTGGCATTTTAAGAAGATCCCTATGGGAATGCATTATGTAAGCAATGACCGATGAGGAGACAAAAAATTCAACAGGACCTGCTACGAGAAGATGTGCAAAAAGCATTGCAGGTATTGAAAGATAGTAGGGATATGGGAAATATCCAGCGTTTATGAATGGTTGAATACCAAGTTCAGTTCCGCAGGCAAATGCCGCCAGGTTAATACCTATGTATGATGCGATTCCCGCTAAAAATGGTTTGTATTTTTCATTCAATCTTTTATCAAAGAATTTATAAATTATGTAACCTGAAAAGGGCATAACGAATGCCATGTTAAAGCAGTTTGCGGCAAAAGTTGTTATACCACCATCACCGAAAATTAATGCCTGTATGAGTAGTGCTACTGT
>JAVRLI010000013.1:0-14237 GCA_031961525.1 Thermoplasmatota archaeon
TGGTAAAAACATTTATGCTGAAAATTTGTTAAAAATAAAAATTTAAAATTTCCTATCAAGGTATGGTTCAATGATTTTCATGCAAAGGTTCCAGAGGATATTTTCATTCTCCTTTGAATAATATTTATCCTTAACCTTAATTTCCCTCATTCCAGCAAAAAATTTTCCATTCAGATTTTCAACATCCTTCGATGATGCCAGATAAACTGTTGTCATTGAACCCTCCTCAGGTTTTGACATGAATGGTCTTCCAACGTTCAATAGTATGTTCCATAAAATACCCTTTTCCACATTCTTTCCAAAGTTTGTTGCAACAGCGCCTGGATGAAGGGTATAAACATTAATATTTTTGTATCCCCTTGCCCTCAATTCAGAAGAAAGGTGCCTTGCAATCCATATTACATAAAGCTTGGATAATGCATATGCTCTAAATGAACTGTAATTTTTCTCAAATTGAAAATCATTGAAATCCGGCTTTTTTGCGTATCTATACAGAAGAGAGGATGTGAATATTATTCTTGCAGATTCACTTTTTGATAAAAGATCCAAAAGTAAAAGTGTTATTAAAAGTGGTGATAAAACGTTAAGTGTTAATGTTTTTTCATAACCATCCACTATCAATTCCCTTTTTTACCAAATATACCTCCAGCATTGTTTATTAGAACATCAATTCTATCAAATCGATTCTTAATCTCTTCACTCATATTTTTTATTTCCTCAAAAGAAAGAAGATCCGCACGAAAACCATGTATTTTTTCATTTCCACTTTTTTCTTTTATCTCCCTGATTACATTTTCAATTTTATTTTCATTTCTACCATGTATTATTATTGTATATCCCATTTTTGCGAGGGAAATTGCAGCTGCCTTTCCTATACCATCGGTTGATCCCGTTATCATTACAATTTTATCCATATTTGAGAGAAAAAAGATTGTTTTCTTAATCCTTTTGAATTAAAAAAGTGGACCGGCGGGGATTTGAACCCCGGGCCTCCACATTGCAAGTGTGGCGATCTACCAGCTGATCTACCGGCCCTATTCCTCTTTCCTTTTTTCTTTCATTTCCTTTCTTTTCTTTTCCATTTCTATTTCCTTTAACTCTTCTTCCGTTAATTCAACCTTCCTCTTTCTTGCCTTTTTTATGTCCTTTGGGGGTATTTCCTTTGTTATATAAATATACTTTGTTGCCCTGTATATTTCAATACCATCATTCATTGCTTCCTTTGCGTTTATTTCAAGCACTATAGGATCATCGGATCTATGCCTTCCTGCTATGTATGCCTCCTCGTATGTCCTTGAAAGATGTACCCATTTTCTCTCTCCGGGTTTTATGCCAATCTCCTTTATGAACTCTTCTTCCTCTGGAACAATTGCATAATAAAGTTTTTCCGGTATATTGTCCTTTGGAAGATCTGAAAGATCAACGTTTATTGAATGACCATAAACAGCCCTTACCTTTCCCTGGGAAGGATCGTACTGAAACCTGCCCTTTGGATCAGTTAGAACAAAGGATTCAATGTGAATATTCTTCAACCACCTGAACTTCCTTTCATTTTTCTTTATTCCATTAACTATATCCTGTATTTTTGCCCACCCTTTCTCATCAAGAACAACATCAAACTTCTCCGGAAAATGCCTGAGTATGCCGGTGACAATTCTGCTTATTGCTTCAAATTCCCAGTCATTAAGCAGTAATTTTCCTTCCGACCCACAAATGGGACATTTTTCGCCCCTGAAAGGACCATGTGTTTCGCAGGTCTTAAGCTTCATACGTTCACACACAGGGATTAAACAATTTTAAGATAAAAACCTTTCATTTCACAATTTCCTTCTTTATATCATCCGCAAGGGAAACAACACTCTTTGGATTTTCAACAGTATCCGTTGATACCAAAACATCAACATACATCTGTATTCTATCAAGGGCATTTGAAACAAAAAGACCGTGTACACAGCCAACTATTACCTTTCCCGCTCCCTTATCCTTGAGGATCCTTGATGCAGTTATTATTGTTCCACCAGTTGAAATCAAATCGTCTATTATTGCAACCGTTTTTCCCTTTACATCAATATCACCTGTTTCCATTATTACCCTTTCACTATCTATTCTCTTCTTTTCAAACTGAATAAATGGTATGCCAAGAATCTCACTTACAAATTTTGCCCTCTCATACGATCCCTTATCAGGTGAAACAATAAGATCAGGATTGAATTTTTTGAAGTATTCCCCAATTGCCCTCTCCCCCTTTATTTCGACAGCCGGAACCCTGAACCATTTTAAAATTTCACTGTTATGAAGATTCACTGTTATAACCCTATCCACGTTCTCGGATAAATGTTCTGCCATTACCTTTGCACTTATAGGTTCACCATCATTGAACCTTTTGTCCTGCCTTCCGTAACCAAAATATGGTATTACGGAAACAAGGCTTTTTATTTTATACTGCCTTATTGCATCTATTGTTATCAGATACTCTATAATGTTTGTATCAGGATACGTGTTTTGAACATAAACAATATCCTCACCATCCAGATTTTCATGAATCCTGACATAACATTCACCATCAGGAAATCTCTTTATTTCTCTGTGAATCATTGGAAAACCGGTAACCTGCGCCAATCTCTGCGCAAGAACAAGCGATCCGGATCCACTTAAAATTTTCATACTTTCCGTATTGTATTAAAACTAAAAAACTTTCGTGGAAAGTTTTTTAAATTATTACTCATTTGTGAAAAATATGTTGAGTATTGAAAGGGTAAAGAAAATCATGGTTAATTCACTCATACTTGTTTCAATTTCAATGCTAATAAGATTCCTTGGTTTTATTTTCACAGATAATTATGCAATTTTGATTGAAACCATTCATATAGGCATAGATGTTGTTATTACAACCCTCATATTGATAGCACTGAGGATTATTTACAGTAAATTTTCAAATAGGTTTTCTTTTGGTCTCTACAAGCTTGAGGATCTCATTTCACTTTTTCTTGGTCTCTTTATAATTTATTCAGGTATTGAAATAATAATTTATGGCATTTCTTCAATACCTTTTAATTCACTATACGCCTCCATAGTTCAGATTTTTTCCATCATTCCCCTTATTTTTGCAGGTGGAATAAAATACAGATTTGGGAAAATGAACAATTCACCAAGTATAATGTCAGATGGCATCCATACATTCACAGATGTATTTGAAGGTACGGGTGTTGCTCTGGGTCTTTTACTCAATTATTTCACAGGTTCAATTATTTTCTATTACTTTTCCATTGTTCTTGCGGGTATTGCACTATTCATTGCCTCAATTGAAATAATAAGGAATTCAATACTTGACCTTATGGATCTCCCCAGGGATAGGAATGTTATGAAAAGCATTGAGAATGTGATTGAATCTTTCAGTGAGGTTAAAAAACTAACAGGACTTTACGTAAGATGGGCAGGATCCGTTATATTTATTGAAATTGTTGTTGAAATGGATCCTTCTTTAACAATAGAGGAGGCACATCCAATAACTGAAAAAATAGAAAAGAAAATTAAGGATGAAATCAAAAATGTAATTTCAGTTGTAATTCATGTTGAACCATCAAAAAGGAAAAATTTCAGATTGATTGTTCCTGTTAAAGAAAAGGATATAAATTCTGAAATACATGAAAAATTTTCAAAGTCACCCTACTTCGCCATTGTTGACATAAGAAATGGATCCTACACGGTAAATTTTATTGAAAATAATCTTAACATTGATGAAAAAAACCTTGTTGGTGTGAAGGTAATAAAAAATCTTTTGAAATATGGAATAACGGATATAGTTACCGTTAACATAGGGGAGATTGTTTTCGGCCTTTTATCAATACATAAAATAAATTGCTGGAAAACAGATGGTGGAAAACTTAAGGAAAATATTGATAGATTCCTGGAGGGAAAAATTGAAAAGTACGTTTTTAAGGATGAGACTTAATTTTCTTTGATGCTATTATTTCCTGAACAAGCTTGGCACCAAGCATGGATGTATTACCGCTGTCATAATGGGGAACAATTTCCACAATATCAGCACCAACAAGTTTCTCTCCTATTGAAAAAATAATCTCCCTAACATCCCATGGTGTTAGACCATATGGCTCTGGCGTTGCAACGGCAGGTGCATATGCTGGATCTATTCCATCCATATCTATGGATAGATATATTTTATTTCCCATTTTATTTATTTTTTCAATTACCTTTTTTATGCCCATTTCCCTTACCTGAAATGATGTAAAATACCTTAAATTTTTGAAATCGTTATCAAGAAACTCTTCAGGGGATACGGATCTTATACCAACACTTAAAATTCTATCCTTTCCAAGTTTTTCATATGCCCTTCTTGCCACACAAGCATGGCTGAATCTTTCATTGAGATAACTATCCCTGAAATCTGAATGAGCATCTATAAATACCATGGATGCACCTATTCTCTTCAATATATCCAGTGTACCAATTGTGACAGAATGTTCACCACCAAGCATTATTGGAAATTTACCATCTCCCACTATTTCTGAAAATATGGAATTTACATCATCAATCATATCAGAAACATTGCCTGATTCGTAAAGATTTCCCATATCATGTATTTTAACTTCCCTGAAATAAAATTCTGGATCTATGAGAAAGGATTCAAGGTTTATTGATGCCTCCCTTATTGAGTTTGGAGCAAACCTTGCACCGCCCCTGAATGATGTTGTTCTATCGAATGGAACACCGAATATGACAAATTCACTTTCCTCGTAGGAAGATTCAGAATCGGCGAACTTTAAAAGATCTGCCATTTTATGCCTTCATTATTTTTCTTTTTCCCATTGCTTCCCAGTACTGAATTTCCTGACTTTGCTGTATCTGCCCCTTCAGTTCTTCAGGTATTGGTAACTCGAATGTCTCAAAGGTTGTTGTATCCATAATCTGTGCCACATCACCCTGGACGGAAATAACCTGCCCAGTCTTTTTGTCTATTATGGGCATTTTTACCTTGTGTTTCACAGGATAAACAACACTCCTTTTCTGTCCATCGAATACGCCAATTGCAACTATTCGTGCTTTAGCCTCACCATGCTTACCTGGCTTTGATGTTGTGAATTCAACTATCCTGCACGGCTCATCATCAATAACTATATAGCTACCTTCCCTCAGTTCCCTTACCTCAACATCCTTCCATGACATTTTTGACACCTATACATCAAGGAAATTTAAATACATTTATGAATTTTTCTAATTCAATGTTTCAAAATTTTTTTATAAAAATCCTGTAAAATTTTTTCCACCTCCTCCTTTTTTAAAAGACCCTTTTCAACAATGATTTCCTCAATCCTTTTATTCTTTTCATATGATTCCTTAACAAGTTCAGCCACATTTTTATAACCAATATAGGGTGAGAAGGCAACGGCATTTATCTGACTATTTTTTAAAAGTTCTTCAACCCTTTTTTCATTCACAATCATAAACTTAACAAGCTTTTCATTGAAAATATTCAATGCATTTATTAGAACGTTCATACTTTCAAGGATTGAATATGAAACAACAGGACTGACATACTCTCCGCATTGAAATGCGAAGGTTCAGGGTATAGGTTGTTTTGGCTATTACAACCATTTCACCCCTATACTCGCCGTGTCCCGACGAGAGAGCTTTATGCTCTGATTTTTTATATACAAAACTCCTTAATAAACATTTCGGCGATACATCCGCGCTTTAAAAAGCGAGGCTTTCTCGCCGTGTTTTTGTAAAAGCATTTATTTCGAGGTCCCCCATTTGATTTGCCCGGGAAACAAGATAATCGTTTGATATAACCCTCACACAGGACATAATGACTGCTTCAGCTATTGATGGGTTTATCTTTCCTGGCATTATTGATGATCCCTGCTGAACTGCAGGTATTTTTATTTCATTAATACCTGCATTGGGACCGGATGACATGAACCTTATATCGTTTGAAATTTTTATTGTATCCTCAGCAAGAATTCTCAGTGATGATGAAAAATATGAAAAATCTGAAAGGGATTGCATTACCTCAAACAGGTTTTCAGCCTTCCTAAAATTTTTACCTGTTGAATTTTTAAGGCATTCTATAACAATACCCTCAAATCCTCGGGTTTATTCAATCCCGTACCAACTGCAGTTCCACCAATGTTCATCCTTAAAATAAATTCCAGGGCATTTTCAATTCTTTTAAGGTCGGATTTAAGGGAATGAACATATCCTGAAAATTCCTGTCCAAAACTTATTGGTGCCGCATCCATCAAATGTGTTCTGCCTACCTTAACAACATTTCCATACTCTTCAATTTTTTCTCAAAGGATTCAATGAGTGATTCTATTGATTTTTTTAAATTATCATATTTTTTTATTATTGCAAGTCTAACAGCACCGGTATAAACATCATTTGATGACTGGGATCTGTTAACATCATCGTTTGGATCAATTTTCATATTAAAAATTTTTAAAGAAACCTTACTGATGACCTCATTAACATTCATATTTGTTGATGTACCCGCACCGGCCTGATAAGGATCCACTGGAAAATAATCAATGGTGAAATTTTTAATTATATAATCAACCGAATTCACAATTGCTCTGTACTTATCTTCTTCCAAATTTTTCAATTTATAGTTTGCATAGGCAGAACATTTTTTTATTAAAAGCAGGGATTCAATAAGATCCCTGTCAAGCCTTAAACCGGAAATGCGGAAATTTTCAACCGCCCTCACTGTATTAATTCCATAAAAAACATTATCCGGAATATCCACTTCCCCAAGTAAATCCTTCTCCTTCATGTTTATCATTTATTTTATTTATATTTAAAATTTTTTAAATTTAAGATTGACTATTTTTTATTTTTAATTAACTTTTGAAATTTTAATGATCAAAACTTTTTTTATAAAAAAATTAAGAAATCAGAGAAATTAGAAAAAAACGATTTTTTCTGGTATTTTAGTAGTAATATTTATATACAAGAATTCTTATTTCTAGCGTGTAGAACAGGATGGTGATAAAAAATGGTTGGAATTAGTGAACTGAGCAAGAATGTTGCAAAGAAGGCAAAGGTAACACAGAGAACGGCAAGGGAGGTTGTAAGGACCTTCCTCAACGAAATTGTTGATTCCGTCAATGCAGGAAAGAAAGTGAACCTTGTGGGATTCGGAATATTTGAGAGAAGGGTACAGAAGGAGAGAAAGGCAAGGAATCCACAGACAAAGCAGATAATAAATGTACCCAGCAAGAAGAAGTTCGTTTTCAGAGCATCAAGCAAAATAAAATATAAATAAAATTAAATTTTTTCTTTTTTTATTACCTCTATATTTTTTATACTTGTATATGGATACTGCCCCTTTTCATCCTTTTCAAGGTATTTGACCATATCCCATATTGTTAAAAGTGCTGATGTTACTCCTGCCAGTGCTTCCATCTCAACACCTGTTTTATAATGTGCGCCAACAATACAGTTCACCTTAATCCTGTTGCCCATAACTGTGAATTTTACATCTACCTTTTCTATGGGTAGAGGATGTGTATGAGGAATAATCCATGGTGTGTTTTTTACACCCATTATTGCTGAAAACCTGGCAACCTCAAAAACATCCCCCTTCTTTATTTCTTTTTTCAATATTGATTCAACAGTTGATGTTTTAAGAACTATCTCTCCCTCAGCCTCGGCCTCCCTGTAAACTATATCCTTATTGCTTATGTCTATCATTGATGTTAATTAAAAAAAGGAAAATAAAAAACTTTCCTTATTTTTCAAGGATTATTCTTGCATCAACAACTTTCAGACCATGCTCATAAAGTATTGTTGGATTTGCATCAAGTTCCTTTATTTCAGGGAAATCAACAACAAGTTGGGATATTCTGCTTATTGTTTCACCAAGTGCCTCAAAGTCCCTGGGTTTTTCTCCCCTTGCACCCTCAAGTATTGCCCTTCCAGATATTTCCCTTACCATATCGAGTGCTGTGGATTTTGAGAAAGGTGCCACCCTGAAACTAACATCCTTGAGAACTTCAACAAAAATACCACCGAGCCCGAACATAATTGTTGGACCAAACTGTATATCCTTTGTTGCACCAATTATACTTTCAATGCCCTGGGGTGCCATTTCCTGTACTGCAATTCCTATTATTTCCGCGTTTGGAACCTTCTCCTTTACATTTTTTATTATTTTATCGTACGCTGAAATAAGCTCATCCTTTGATTTTATGTTTAAAACAACACCTCCAACATCGCTCTTATGTATTACCTGTGGTGATACAATTTTTGCAACAAGCGGGAAATTTAGTGATGATAAAATTTTGTCCACTTCATCCTTTGATTTCATTAGGACGGTTTTTGCCACATCAACACCATATGCTGAAAGTATTTCCTTTGCCTCTATTTCTGTCACATAGGATCTATTTTCTTTCCTTATGTTATCAAGTATTGCTTTTACCTTTTCAGTATTCACATCCTCAAATCTCTGGAATTCATCAAATCCTTTCTCTATTATCCTTCCATATTCCCTTAAAGCTGCCATCGCACTTATTGCCCTATCAGGGGCACGGTAAACAGGTATACCCTTCTTCTGCAACCATTCTATCGCCCTTTCAGTTACTTCACCACCAACGTACGAAACTGTTATGGGCTTTGTGGATCTATTACACATTGTTGCTGCATAAATTTCCATGGAAAGTTCCTGGGGATCGGAAATTGCCGTCTCGCAATAAAGAACAGTTATCCCATTTACCCATGGATGTTCAAGAGCTATTTTTATTGCCTTACCATACCATTCCGCTGTTGCCATACCTGTCAGATCAACGGGGTTCTTGGCACTTCCAAAATCAGGCATTATTTCCTTCAACTTTTGTTTCAGATCCTCTGGGGGATCCCTTAACGGAATACCATACTTTTCAGCCGCATCGGTTGCAAGAACACCAACACCGCCACCATTTGTTATAATTAAAAGATTTTCTCCTTTCATAGGTGGCTGGAGTGATAGGGCAAGGGATCTGTCAAAGAGATCATCAAGTGTATATGCCTGAACTACACCTGCCTGCTTAAATGCTGCCGAATATACCTTACCTGAACCTGCAAGTGAACCTGTATGGGATGCTGCTGCAACCGCACCCCTCTGTGAAACACCGGATTTTAATGCAACTATTGGCTTATCCAGTATTCTTTTACAAACATCAATGAACTTCCTCCCATTTTTTATACCTTCAACATAAAGCGATATGCATGCTGTATCGGGATCGTTTCTGAAATAATCTATAAGATCCGCAAAATCAAGATCGCTCATATTACCTATACTTATCAAATATGACATACCAACCCTGTCAATCCATGTTCTTCCATCAAGTGCAATCAAAAGAGCACCGCTCTGTGAAATCATTGTGATTTTTCCAGGGTACGGAAGGTATGGCCCAAAGGATGCGTTCATTTTCATGGGGTTGCTCATTATGCCAACAATGTTTGGACCAAGAAGTCTCATATTGTATTTTCTCGCTATTTCAACAATCTTTTCCTCAAGATCCTCCCTTCCAATTTCACTGAATCCTGAAGCTATAACTGCAACACCCTTCACACCTTTCCTACCGCACTCCTCTATCACCTGCGGTGTAATTGCCGCAGGAACAGTAATTATGGCAAGATCCACTTCATCCGGAATATCAAGGACACTGTGATAACATTTTAAATCAAGTATTTCATCAGCCTTTGGATTAACGGGATAAATTTTTCCCGGATATTTTGAATCTAGAAGATTTTTAACAACACTGTGTCCTATTGCATAGGGATCCCTTGATGCACCCACAATTGCTATTGATCTTGGTTTGAACATTGGATCCAGATTGTCCATAAACATACACCTAGGATCGTTAATACATTCATGTTAATTTTATTTTTTATCCACTTTTTCCTAACTATTACTTTGCTTATTGTCGAAATATTCCAGGGTTACTGTTTTCTGTTCCCCAGTCACCATATTTTTAATTTTAAGTGTTCCAGTCCTTGCCTCTTCATCACCAACAATTATTATAAATTTTGCTCCAATTTTATTCGCATACCTTAACTGCCATGAAAGACTTTTTCCAGTAAGGTCTATATCTGTAACGTATCCTCTCCTTCTAAGTTCTGTTAAAACTTTAATTCCATATTTTCTATTATTACCCTGAATTGCAATAAAATAATCAACAGTTTCATCATATTTAGGCCATAAACCCTCTCTTTTCAACAATAATTCAAGAACAGCATCACCCATTCCAAAACCAACAGCCGGTACCTTTTCACCACCAAATATTTCAACAACATTATCGTACCTTCCACCACCAAGTATTGCCCTGAATTCACCTTTTTTATCATTTGCTTCAAAAACAATACCTGTGTAATAGGCAAGCCCCCTTACAATTGAAAAATCAAAAATGAATTCTCCATAACCATATTCAATCAAAAATTCCTGAAGATTCCATAATGTTTCAATCCTTGGTTCATTTCCAATGATTGAAGAAACAGCTTTTTCAACATCTTTAAAATTCCCTTTCACACCTATTATTTTTAAAATTTCCTTTGCTATTTCATCACCATTTATGGAAGAGAGATCCCTGTAAAATGTTTCCTCATCAACCTTACCCATTCTATCTATGACCCTGAGTGTTTTTTCAATTTCAACAACACCCAATTTTAGGAGAATTTTCTCCATCAATTCCCTGTCGCTTATCCTCATGACATACTTTCCTTTCAAACCTAAAGAATCAAGGATTGCCATGGCAAGTGATATGACCTCCGCATCCGATGCTATGTTATCGGATCCAAAAATATCAGCATTGTACTGATAAAATTCCCTCAACCTTCCTGACTGGGGTTCCTCATACCTCCATAATTTTGGTATTGAAAACCATTTTATTGGTTTTAAAAAATTTTTCCTCTGTGCAACCATCCTTGAAACTGATGGTGTGATTTCTGGAACAAGTGTTATTTCTTTTCCTCCCTTATCAATGAAAGAAAAAGTTTGTTTCACTATCTCTTCCCCACTTTTTATCTTGAATATTTCTAATGGTTCAACACTGGGCGTTTCAATTTCCTTGAAATTAAAAATTCTTGAAATTTCTCTCATTTTATTGAAAATTTTAACTCTTGGCACCATTTCTTCAGGATAGAATTCCCTGAATCCTTTGAGTTTCTGTAGGTTTTCCATTTTTTTCACCATCACTCTTAAATCTTTACATAGATTAAAACATTTTTTATTTAAAGCTATTTTTTGAGATTCCTGCTTCATGCACAAAGCTCGATCCTATAGCCTTCCCTTTGGGCTGTATCACACTAACGAAATTAATATGGACAAAACAATATATAAACTTGTCCCTTCTCATTACCTCATTTTTGAAAGTTTTCTCGTCGAGAATGTTAAAGTTAAATGAACTTGAAAAGTTTTGAAATTTAATTTAAACTTTGAAGAGGGTATGATGGAAATCTCTAAATTTATATTGTAGTTTAATATTACTTTTTTAGGACTGGTGATAAATGACGGAAATAACAACCGTTCAAATATTTTATTTCTTCGCTATCTTGGGATTTATTCTTGTAATTGCAAGGATCCTCGGATTTATGGGAGAAAGGCTTTTTGGCCTTCCAACGGTTTTGGGGGAGATTATTACAGGTATTATAATTGGACCATTTGCTCTGGGTTATTACATATTTCCAACAGAAGGAATTTTTACTCCTTTAACAACACAGACACCTGTCCCAGCAACATTATACATGTTTGGACAGGTTGGTGTTGTTATTCTTTTGTTTTACATTGGGCTTGAGAGTGATATTAACAGATTTATAAAAGGATCTTTTTACGGTACCATTACAGCCATATCGGAAGGTACAATGTCATTCCTTCTCGTTACTCTTTTTGTATATTGGTATAGTAAAGATTTATTGACTTCACTTTTTATGGGCGCTATTTTAGCAAGTACATCAATAGGTATAACAGCTAGAGTCCTAAAGGACTTGAAAAAATTGGATTCCAGAGAAGGGATGGGAATACTTGTAATAGGTGTTTATGATGATATAATAGGCATAATTTTCTTTATAACTGTGATGAATATAGCTTCAAACAAATTCAACCTTCAATCCATTATTCTTACAATAATTGAAGTAATAGTATTCATTGTAATTTTCATAATTATTGGTACGAAGCTAAATGGATGGATTTCCAAAATCTTAGGTCTATTTAAACATAGAGAAACAAGATTTGCAATAGTTATAACTATACTATTTTTATTGACAGTTCTTACTATTCAACTGGGTCTTACCATGGTCCTTGGATCTTTCATTTTCGGTCTGGCACTTTCAAAGGTTAGGCAAAAGGATGAGATCCTCCATGATCTTTCCGGTTTATATGAATTTTTTGTCCCCATTTTCTTTGTTACAGTTGGTATGATGATGAATTTGGCAAATATAATTACAAGTCTGGTTGTTACATTAATAATATTTGTTGGGGCGTATTTAGGGAAGGTTGTGGGAGCTTCAATACCATCAATGTATTTTGGTTTCTCTGTTAAAGAATCTTTCAGGATAGGTAATGCATTATTGCCACGTGCAGAGGTACCTTTGGTTGTATCATCCATAGCACTTGTTCAGGGTTTTATCTCAGAACAATTTTATAATGTATCCATACTTATGGTTTTATTAACTATAATACTGGGTCCAATATTGTATGTAAGACTTTCAAAGGAGGCAGAAAATGAAGGGAACAATACTGAGAAGGAAATACATTCAGAGAATAATAGGTAAGAATGCTTTTATAATTACACCAAAAGATAGGTATTCAAGATTACTTTCAGAATACCTGAATTTTTCTTATTTGTTAATATTTAATGATGACGTAAAATTCATAATCCATCCCTCACAGGACGATGGATCTCTCTCAAAAGAAAATGTTTTAATAACAACCGATCCAGTGGGAAAGGTGAAGGAAATAATCGGTGATAAAAAATTATTTTCTTGTGAAAAGATAGAAGAACTAAAAACGGAATTCATAAATGTGGATCACATTTTCAGAAAACCCTATCAGGATGAGATAAAAATAATAAAAGAAGGTTATGAACTGCTTGATGAAGCGTTTGAAAGTGCTTTGAAGAAAATTTTTATTGGCATGAAAGAATACGAGATAAGGGCAGAATTTGAATACCAATTGATTAAAAGAGGTTTCGATGGTTTTGTTTATCCAAGCGTGGTACTTTCGGGTGAAAGATCATCTTTCCCTATATCATTCACATCAAACAATGTGTTTAAAGAGAATGATGTTCTCCAAATTGACCTTTCTCCTGTTTACAGAGGTTTTGGTCTTCACATGGCAAGGGTGGTATTTTCTTCCCTAACTGATGAAATTGAAAATGCCTGGAGGATATACAATAAATCCTTTAACATCATTGAGGATCTTTTGAAACCCGGTACACTTTCATCAAGAATAGATGAAAGAATTAGATCGTATCTTTCAGAAGAGGGTTTTCAATATTTCCATTACACAGGTTTTCCCCTTTACAACTTTTCAAAACCTAACATATATCCTGATTCAGGAGATTCACTGGAGAGGGACATGATTTTTGTTGTCTCACCCGGTCTTTATGTGAAGAAAAAGTATGGATTCAGGGTTAAAAGGACTGTTAGAATAAACGATCATTCATTTGAAACACTGGATAAATTCGGTACAGAATAAAAATTTAGAATTAACTGACATACTCTCCGCATTTAAATGCGAAGGTTCAGGGTATAGGTTGTTTGGCTATCACAACCATTTCACCCCTATACTCGCCGTGTCCCGACGAGAGAGCTTTACGCTCTGAACTGAAATATACAAAACTCCTTAATAAACATTTCGGTGATTCATCCCCGCTTTAAAAAGCGAGGTTTTCTCGCCGTGTTTTGGTAAATTATTTATACAGATGAAGCTTTTTATTAACCATGGGATTCAGCAAAGATCCTTCTGAAATTTTAAGAAAGGAAAAATTCACAAAAGAGGAAATCAGGATGGCAATAAGGAATGATATTGCAGCCGAGATTGATGCAATGAATTTCTATTTAACACAGGCATCATTGATTGATGATGATCTTGTCAGGAAAGTTCTGCTTGACATAGCCATGGAAGAGAAAGTTCATCTTGGAGAATTTCTAACACTTTTGAAGAAACTTGATGATGAACAGGTAAAGGCAATAGAAAAAGGTGAAGAGGAAGTTAAAGAGATGGAAAAATATTGAATCAT